>JAWVDL010000118.1:0-3992 GCA_033857355.1 Gaiellaceae bacterium
GTGAAGACGCTGCCGAGGCGCTTGCGAAGCTCCTCCGAGACGACTTCGACCTGCGCGTACAGCCGGTCGCGCGCGGCAGGGTCCCGCACGGCCTCCTCGAAGCGGCGGTTGCCTTCCTCCCACTCGAAACGGGCGCTCGCAACGGCGGTGGACATGGGCGGCGGATGCTAGCTGGCTTCCGCGCTGCAGCAGAGATCGGGCCACAACGGCTCGACCTCCGCGAGGATCCGCTCTCCGAGCACGTAGCCCGGCCGGGCGAGCGCGAAGGCGGCATGGGCGTGCAGGCACTTCAAGGCTCCGCGCGGCAAGCCCGCACCGCCGACGCCGAGCTCGAGCGAAGCGCCCCCGTCGGGCCGGTCGACCTCGTCGGCGGCCAGCTCCTGCCGGATCCGCCGCTGCTCGTCGTCCGCGCTCGCAAGGCTCGCCGCAAGCTCAGGATCGGTTCGCGACGCCTCGCTCCACCGCTCGACCCCTCCCGCCGCCTCCAGCCGCGCGAGGGCGGCGACGAGGTGCCGGCAGGTCACGTAATACGTCGTGGGGAACGGTTCGCCGTTACGGTCGTAGGGCAGCTGCTCGGTCACGGCGGGGCGGCCGAACGGACAGCGCACGACGACCCGGTTGAAGGCCCGTGGATCCCTGCCGAGCTGGCGTCGTAGGACGGCGAGATCGTCAGCCACTGGGCGCGATGCTAGACGCGTTTTGCGCGCGCCTCCACGCTGCGATGCCCTTGACGATGAAGAGGTGCTCACCCGGCTTGACGTAGCCGAGGCGTCGCGCTTCCAGCGAGAGGGACGTCGTGCTCGTCGAGAGCGCGAGTCGCTTCTGCAGTCCGTCGCGCTCCGCGCGGAGCTTCTCGACCTCGCTCTGGCGGCCCATCAGGTGGTTGCGCGTGTCGAGGTACGTGCGCAGGGGCTGGACGTACAGCACCGCGACGAGCGCGACGCCGCCGAGCGCCAGCCAGCGCAGGACGATCCGCGAGCGGGACGCGCGCCTGCGCGCCTTCTTCTTTCTCCCTTTCGCCATTCCCGGCCAGGTTCGTGGCCGCCCAGCCCGGTCCTTTAGGCCGTGTCCACCTTGATCACGTTGGTGGTCCCCGGGATGTTCACGGCGGTCCCGGCGGTGATCACGACCCGATCGCCTTCCTCCACGGCTCCGGTTGCGCGCGCAGCGGCGAGCGACGCAGCCCACAGCTCCTCCACGTCGGAGCACTGGTGGATCGGCACCGGGATCACCCCCCATTCGATCGCCATCTGCTGCAGCGAGTAGGTCTGGTGGGTGAGCGCGACGATCGGGCGCCGCGGACGGAGGCGCGCGACCGCCGAGGCGGTCTTGCCCGTGAAGGTCGGGACGAGGATGGCGCTGGCGCCGAGCGCTTCGGCGAGATCGCAGGCCGCGTTCGACATCGCCCAACCGATGCTCGGATCCTCGGACGCCTCGGGCAGCTGGTGGCGGTAGTCGAGGCTCGGCTCCACCGCGCGCGCGATCCGCTCCATGTAGGCGACGGCGGCCACCGGGAACTCCCCAACAGCCGTCTCGCCCGAGAGCATGACCGCCGACGTGCCGTCGAGGATCGCGTTGGCCACGTCGCTCGCCTCGGCCCGCGTCGGCTCGGCCTGGTGGATCATCGACTCGAGCATCTGGGTCGCGGTGATCACGGGCTTCCCGTGCTCGAGCGACTTGAGGATGATCCGCTTCTGCAGCAATGGGACCGATGCGGGGCCGATCTCGACGCCGAGGTCTCCGCGCGCGACCATGATCGCGTCGGTCGCCTCGAGGATGGCGTCGAGCGCGTCGAGCGCCTCGGCCTTCTCGATCTTCGCGATCACGTGCGCATGGGAGCCGGCCTGCTCGATCAGGTCGCGCAGGTCGCGGACGTCGGCCGCGGAACGGACGAACGAGAGCGCGACGTAGTCGACGCCGAGGCCGAGCGCGAACTCGAGGTCGGCCATGTCCTTGCGCGTCAGCGACGGGATCGGCAAGGGCACTCCGGGGAGGTTCACGCCCTTGTGCGCACTGACCCGCCCGCCCTCGACGACGGTGCTCGCTGCGCGCCCTCCCTTGACCGAGTCGACGTGGAGGCGGACGAGCCCGTCGTCGATCAGCACCTCGTGGCCGGGCTGGAGCATCTCGCTGACGACGGCCGGCAGGACGGGCAGCGCGCCGTTGTCCGAGCGCTCCTCGCCGATGACCTCGATGTGCTCGCCGCGAACGAGCGTCACCGGCTCGTCGAGCTCCCCGATGCGGAGCTTCGGCCCTTGCAGGTCCGCAATCAGGGCCAGCGGCCGATCGACGTCGCGCTGCACCTCGCGAACGAGACGGGCGCGCTCGGCGTGATCCTGGTGGGAGCCGTGCGAGAAGTTGAGCCGCGCTCCGTCCATCCCGGCGTGGACGAGCTCGGTCAGGACCTCCTTCGAGGACGACGCCGGACCGATCGTTCCGACGATCTTCGTGCGGGTGACGAGCTCCGCAGGCATGTGAGTCCTAGGCTAGCGAGCGCGGGGGAAGGCGTCCCAGCCGGGATAGACCGCGGCGGGGCCGAGCTCCTGCTCGATCCGGAGCAGCTGGTTGTACTTCGCAACGCGATCCGAGCGGGCAGGCGCGCCGGTCTTGATCTGCCCGGCGTTCGTCGCGACGGCGAGGTCCGCGATCGTCGTGTCCTCGGTCTCGCCCGAACGGTGCGAGATCACTGCGGTGTAGCCCGCGGCCTGAGCCATGCGAATCGCCTCGAGCGTCTCGGTCAGCGTCCCGATCTGGTTCACCTTGACGAGGATGGAGTTAGCGACTGCCGCATCGATCCCGCGCTGCAGGCGCTCGGGGTTCGTGACGAAGAGGTCGTCGCCCACGAGCTGGACGCGGTCGCCGAGCTCGCGCGTGAGCTGCGCCCAGGTCTCCCAGTCGTCCTCGGCGAGGCCGTCCTCGATCGAGACGATCGGATAGCGCTCGACCAGCTCCGCCCAGAAGGCGGGCATCTCGGCGGCCGCCTTCTCTCGGCCCTCGAAGCGGTACACGCCGTCCTCGAAGACCTCGCTCGCGGCGGGATCGAGCGCGATCGCGATCCGCTCGCGATGCCCGGCGCGCTCGGCGGCCTCCAGGATCGCATCGATCGCAGCCTCGCTCGACTCGAGATCCGGCGCGAAGCCGCCCTCGTCGCCGACTCCCGTCCCGAAGCCCCGCTCGTGCAGCACGGAGCGCAGCGAGTGGTAGACCTCGGCGCCGATGCGCAGGCCGTCCGCGAACGAGTCCGCGCCGACGGGGACGACCATGAACTCCTGCAGGTCGATCGAGTTCTGCGCGTGGGCGCCTCCGTTGATCACGTTCAGCATCGGCACCGGAAGCGTCGTCGCCGCATCCCCGCCGAGGTAGCGGAAGAGCGACAGCCCTCCGTCCGCGGCGGCAGCCTTCGCCGCGGCGAGGGAGACGCCGAGGATCGCGTTCGCGCCCAGCCGGCCCTTGCTCGGCGTGCCGTCCAGGTCGATCAGGCGCCGGTCGAGGGCCTCCTGCTCGGCGGGATCCAGCCCACGAACGGCCTGAGCGATCTCGCCGCTGACGTTCTCGACCGCCTGAGTGACTCCCTTGCCGCCGTACGCCTCGCCGCCGTCTCGCAGCTCGAGCGCCTCGTGCACGCCCGTCGACGCGCCCGATGGAACCGCCGCGCGTCCGAGCGCACCCGAGTCGAGCCGGACGTCGACCTCGACGGTCGGGTTTCCGCGCGAGTCGAGGATCTGTCGCGCCGTCACCTCGGCGATCGGCGAGCTCACAGGCCTGCCTCCTTGGCAAGATCGAAGTAGCGGTCCTGTTCGCCGAGCGGCAGCTCTGCCCAGCTCTCGCCGCGCTCTGACGCGAGAACCTCGGCACGCTCGACGCGCGCACGAAAGCGATCGGTGGCCGTGCGAACCGCCAGCTCCGGTCGACGTTGAGCCGCCGTGAAACGTTGACGGCCGCGAAGAGGACGTCGCCGAGCTCCGCGAACTGCCGTGGATCGGCTTCGGTCT
>JAWVDL010000119.1:0-4585 GCA_033857355.1 Gaiellaceae bacterium
CCCAGCCTGTGACGTCAACGTCGCGGTGCGGCTCCAACCAGCCCGGGGCGGCTTCGCCTGCAGGCCAGGCCACGGTGAGCTCGCCGAGGCACAGCTGGAGCACGGCTCTCGTGTGGTGGGACACCCCGAGGTGGCGCTCGCGAGGATCCGCCGACGAAGCCCTGGCGGCGAGCACCGGGCGACCGCCAAGCGCTGCGGTTGCGTTCGCCGCCTCGGCCGCAGCCACCCCTCCGTGTCCGAGGAACGATGCGGTCCCGACGATCCCCGGACCGACCGCACAGACGACGCAGTCGTGACCTTGGGCGGCCGTCCACGCGAGCGCCGACGCGACGTTCACGCACTGGACGTCGCCATCGACGCAGGGACCCGCTGCCACCGCCGTGGCAAGGAGGCCGCGCTCCTTCAGCGCGCGGACCGCGTCGGACAGCGAGACGGGCAGCGCGCCGCCGGCCACCTGGACGTACGCCACGCGCACGCCGGTGCCGATGCCCGCACAAACCGGCGCGAGCTGGCTGTGGAGCGAGCAGCACACAACCGGCATCCCAGCGAGCGTCTCCGCAAGCGGCCCGTCCTCCTCCGCGTGCCGGACGGCCGCCTGCGCGGGCGTGTAGGGAAGGGTCATGACGTGCGCGTCTCGGTCGGCCGCGAGCTCGACGCCGCGGGTCAGATTCGCGTACAGCACGTCGAAGCCGCCCGAGCCCAATCCGAGCTCGCGCGCCTGCACGTTGACCAGCACCTCGTCGCCGACCTCGACCGGCCCCGTCAAGCGCGGGTACGCGACGCACGGCGCGCCCTCGACCTCGATCCGCGCCAGCCCTTCGACCTCCTCCACGATCGCGCTCACGCGGCCCCGGCGCAGGCTAAGAGCCATCGCACGCAGCGTCCACGAGCGCGAGCGTGACCTCGACCATCGCGTCGAGATCGTCCACCGCGATGTGCTCGTCAGCCGTGTGGATCGAGGTCATCCCGTTGGCCAGATTCAGGCAGGGGAGCCCGCGTTCGTTGAACACGTTCGCGTCGGCGGCGCCGCCCGACAGACCGTACGTGGGCGGGTGACCGCTGCGCTCGAGAGCCGTGGCCGCGAGCCGCACCACGGGATCGTCGCGCTTGAACCGGTAGCCGCGGTAGCTCTTCTTGACCGACGTCTCGACCTCGCAGTCGGCCAGGCTGGCCGCGAAGGCGAAGGTCTCGAGCATCTCCTGGACGAGGTCGGCCAGCTTTCGCTCGTCGTGCGAGCGGGCCTCCGCGTCGAAGCTGCACCACTCGGGCACGATGTTCCCGGCCGTCCCGCCCTGGATCGTCCCGACGTTCGCCGTCGACTCGTCGTCGATCCGTCCGAGGCGCAGGTCCGCAATCGCGCGGGCGGCAGCCGCGATCGCCGAGCGCCCCTCCTCCGGGTACATGCCGGAATGCGACGCGCGTCCATGGAACCGCACCTGCATCGCCTGCGAGTAGGGCGCGCCGAGGATGATCTCGCCGATCGGCGCCGCCTGGTCGTACACATAGCCGAGCTGCGCGTGGAGGCGCGTGTGGTCGAATGCCGCCGCGCCGAGCAGGCCGACCTCCTCCTTGGGAGTGAACAGGAGCTCGATCCCGGCGTGCGGGCGATTCTCGGCGAGCACCCGCCGGGTCGCCTCGAGCATGACCGCGACGGCGGACTTGTCGTCGGCGCCCAGGATCGTCCCGCCTGCGTTCCGCACGACGCCCTCGTCGACCACCGGCTCGAGGGAGCCGTCCGGAGGCACGGTGTCGAGGTGCGCGCAGAGGAAGATCGGGACGCCCTCCGCAGTGGGCTCGAGCCGCGTGTAGAGGTTTCCGATCGTCGAGCCGACCGCAGCGCCGGCCTCGTCCTCGTCGACTTCGAGCCCGAGGTCGCGCACGTACGCCAAGACGACGTCGGCGACTGCGCGCTCCTCACCCGAGGGGCTGCGCAACGCGGCCAGCTCGAGGAAGAGCTCGAGCACGGGCGATTGTGTGGAAACGCTTATTGAACGATCGTACGGGACGGACTAGCGTCCCACGCCCGATGCCGTCGCCCGAGACTCTCATCCAGGTCGGCCTGCTCGGCGAGGCGATCGACCAGGGCCCGGTCGGCGTGCTCGTCGCCGACGAGAACATGCGCTACATCGCAGCGAACCAGTTCGCCTGCGTACTGCTCGGCTATACCCGGGCGCAGCTCCTCGAGCTGCGCGTCACCGACGTCGCGCCCGCGCCGAGCTCGCCCGAGGAGTACACCGAGATGATCCGCACGGGGTATCTCACCGGCACGACCAAGCTCAGGCACGCCGGCGGCGAGATCATCTCCGCGCGCTACGTCGCCAGCAAGACGGTCGTCGCGGGCATGGAGCTCTACGTGTCGGTGCTGCTGCCGGGCTAGGCAGGGGCGGGCGTAGCCGTTGCACCGACGTCGGCTCGCTCGCGGGCACGCACGAGGGCCGCGCCGACGAACTCGCGGAAGAGCGGCGCAGGACGCGTCGGCCGCGACTTGAACTCCGGATGGAACTGGCTGGCGACGAACCAGGGATGATCCGGTAGCTCGACGATCTCGACGAGGCGACCCTCCTGGTATGTGCCCGACACGACGAGACCGGCGTCGACGAGTCGCGGTCGGTAGTGGTTGTTCACCTCGTAGCGGTGTCGGTGCCGCTCGTGGATCGTCACGTCGCCGTAGGCCTCGGCCGTTCGGGTGTTCGGCTCCAGCTCGACGGCCTGAGCGCCGAGCCGCATCGTCCCGCCGAGATCTTCCACGCTCTTCTGCTCGGGGAGCAGGTCGATGACCGGGTGCGGCGTCTCGGGATCCATCTCGGTCGAGTTCGCGCCGTCGAGCCCGAGGACGTGGCGGGCGAACTCCGACACGGCGACGTGCATGCCGAGGCAGATACCGAGATACGGGATGCCATGCTCGCGGGCGACGCGGCAGGCGAGGATCTTCCCCTCCCAGCCGCGAGAGCCGAAGCCGCCCGGAACGAGCACGCCGTCGACCTCGTCGAGCACGCCGGCGGCTTCCTCCAGGGACATTCCCTCGGCGTCGAGCCAGCGCACCCTCACACGGCAACCGTGCTGCGCACCGGCGTGCTTGAGCGCCTCGTGCACCGAGAGATACGCATCCTGCAGCTTCACGTACTTGCCCACGAGCGCGATCTCGATCTCGCCGCGCTGGCCCTGAATCCGGTCGGTCAGCTCCTGCCACTCGCCGAGCACGGCCTCGCCGTCAGGAAGGCCGAGCTTCTCGCACACGAGGCGATCGAGGCCTTGCTCCTTCAGCACGGAGGGGACGAGATACACGTCGGGGACGTCGGGACTTGCGACCACAGCCGTCGTGTCCACGTCCGCGAACAGCGCGATCTTCTCGCGGATGTCCCGTCCGAGCTCCTCGCTCGACCGGCAGACGACGATGTCCGGGTGGATACCGATGCGCCGCAGCTCGTTGACCGAGTGCTGCGTGGGCTTCGTCTTCAGCTCGCCGGCTGCCTGGATGAACGGGACGAGCGTGACGTGCAGGTAGAGCACGTTCTCGGGACCGACCTCGCGCCGGAACTGGCGGATCGCCTCGAGAAACGGCAGCGACTCGATATCGCCGACCGTTCCACCGATCTCGGAGATGACCACGTCGACGGGCGTGGCCTCGGCGGTGCGGCGGATGCGCGACTTGATCTCGTTCGTGATGTGCGGGATCACCTGCACCGTGGCGCCCAGGAACTCGCCCTTCCGCTCCTTGCGCAGGACGTTCTCCCAGATCGCCCCGGCGGTGTGGCTCGAGTTCTTCGACAGATTCTCGTCGACGAAGCGCTCGTAGTGCCCGATGTCGAGATCGGTCTCGGCGCCGTCCTCGGTGACGAACACCTCGCCGTGTTGGAAGGGGCTCATCGTGCCGGGATCGACGTTCAGGTAGGGATCGAACTTCTGCGCCTGGACGGAGAGCCCGCGCGACTTCAGCAGGCGGCCGAGCGACGCGGCGACGATGCCCTTGCCGAGCGCCGAGACGACGCCGCCGGTGACGAAGACGTACTTGGTGGGGCGAGGAGCGGCGGTTACGGGAGTCTCCCCCACGCGTCGAGCTCGCGGAGTCCCGGAGTCCGCTCGATCAGCGCGCCGAGGGAGCGCCGTTCGCCGAGAAGGGTGAGGCCTGCAAGGGCGCCGATCGCAACCCACCGGCCTCGTTCCGTGAATCGCTTCACGGAACCCAAGCCTAGCAGGGCGCCGAGCGCATTCGAGCCTGAGTCGCCGAGCATCGCCATCTCGCGGAGATCGTAGGGCGCGAGCAGGACGGCGGCCCGGAGCGGCGCGTCGACCGCGAGCGCGGCCACAAGGTACGTCTTGAGTGCGCGCCCGGGCTTCGTGTCGAGCTGGTTGAGGGCGTTCGCGGCGAGACCGACGAGCAGCGCGCCCGAGAGCCGGCGCGTCGCGACGAGGCCGACGAGCGGGATGCCGACGAGCTTGAGGACTCCGGTCGTGTCGCCCGCGCGCAGGTGAGCCCGGAAGCCGCGCTCGGGACCGCTCCACAGGTCGTCCGCCAGCCCGATTGCCGCGACCGCGGCCACCGCGGGGTCACGCCGGAGCGCGACCGTCCAGCCCACGAGCGGCA
>JAWVDL010000120.1:0-3268 GCA_033857355.1 Gaiellaceae bacterium
TTCCTCAAAGCCTCCTAAACGCGCTTCGGAACAGCCGCCAGGGCCAGCGCCCAGACGATCGCGACGGCGACGAAGCCCGCACGCCCGTGGCCGAGCGGGTCGAACGCCAGGCCGAGGAGCGGCGTCCCAGCGACGATGGTCAGCGCCGCGAACGAGTTCACGACCCCGATCGCCGTGCCGGGCGCATCCGGTCGCAGCCGCTGGGCACCGGCGAAGGCCGGCGCGAACGGGATCCCGGCTGCGAGCCCCACGAGTGCGGCCGCGGCGACGAGCACCGGAAGCGGGAGATCCGCGGCGAGGACGAGCGTTGCCACGGCGCCGGCCGCAAGGCTTGCAGCGACCCACAGCCGCGCGTCGTTCGGGTCGCGGCGCAGCAGCCAGCCGCCGAACGGCCGCGTGACCAGGCCGCAGAAGAGCACGAGCGAGCCGACGACACCGCTCGTCGAACGGGACCATCCGTCGTGCTCGAGCAACGTCACCACCCAGTTGCCGATGACGACGCTGAGACCGAAGGACGCCGCGTGGACGGCCGCGAACCGGTACAGCCTGCGGTCCCGGAAGAGCTCGGCCACGCGTGCACGCGCGTGCTCCTGTGTCACAGGCACGTCCGCAGGCACTACCGCGAGCAGCGGCACCAACGCAAGCGCGAGGACGAGGCCGCTGAGGAACGGTGCCCGCCAGCCGAATGGACCGGCGAGCGCAGGCACGACCGCAAGCGCGAGACCGGGGCCGGCGAGCGTGATCCCGCCGTAGAGACCCTGCAAGGTCGCGGAGCCGCCGGCTCTGCGGATGGAATCGCTTCCGGCGAGAAAACCGCCCGCGGTTCCGAAGCCCATCAGCAGGCGTGCTGCGAGCACGATCTCCAGGCGCGGCGCCGTCAGCGCGAGCGCGTTGGCGGCCGCGACGATGGCGACCGCGCCCAGGCCGACACGGCGTGCGCCGTGACGGTCGATCAGCCGTCCGGCCGGCACCTGCGCCAGAAAATGCGTCACGAAGAGCGCGGTCGTGAACAGGCCGACGACGGCGAGACTGACCCCGTATGCGTCGGCGAGCTGGCCGGCGACGGCGCCCGTGTTCGCGATGTTCCACGGGACCGCGAAACCGAGGGCCAGTCCGCCGAGGATGCTTAGTCGGCGATCCAGGCGATCGTTCGGTCGGTGAGCCGGTCGAGGGCGCGAACGGAGAGCTCGAGGTGCTCCTCCTTCGTGTCCTCCAGCTTCGTGTGCGACAAGCCCCGGAGACTCTGGACGAACAGCATCACCGTCGGGATCCCGGCGCGCGCGACTTCGGCGGCGTCGTGCAGCGGGCCCGACGGAAGTTGGTGCGACGAGCCCGAGACCTCGCGCACGGCCTCGTCGGCGAAGCCGATCAGCGTCTCGTCGAAGAGGATCGGCTCGATGTTCCAGATCCGCTCCCACTCGACCTCGATGCTCTCCTCGGCCGCGAAGCGCTCGGCCGCCTCCTTCGCCTCGCGCAGCATCGACGCCAGCGTGTCGGCGTCGAGGTGCCGCTGGTCGAGCAGCTGCTCGGCCGTCTCGACGACCGAGGTGACGATCCCGGGCTTCGTGACCACGCCTCCGCTCGTGCAGACCGCGCCGCCCCCCGCGCGCCGCGCGATCTCGCGGATCTCGAGCGCCAGCTTGGCCGCGCCGGCGAGCGCGTCGCGCCGCTTGTCCATCGGAGTCGAGCCCGCGTGCGCCGCCTGGCCCCGCCACGTGATGCGCGAGCGCTCGACGCCGAACGTCCCGAGGACGACGCCCAGAGGGAGCTGCATCGACTCGAGCACCGGCCCCTGCTCGATGTGCAGCTCGAGGTAGGCCGCGGCTCCTTCCAGCTCGCTGCGCGCGTCGAGCGCCTTGTCGAGCTCGACGCCGTGCTCGCTCAACGCGTCCGGCAGAGCGATCCCGTCCCCATCGCGGAGCTGCCGCAGCTCGCCCTGGTCCGCCATCGAGCCCGCGGCCGCGGACGACCCGAAGAGCGAGCGCCCGAAGCGCGCGCCCTCCTCGTCGGCCCAGTTCACGAGCCGCACGGTCACCGCCGGGCTCCCGGCCTCGGCGAGACGGCGCAGCACCTCGACGCCGGCCATCACGTTGAGCGCGCCGTCCAGCCAGCCGCCGTTCGGCACCGAGTCGATGTGCCCGCCGATCAGCAGGGCGCGGTCCGACTCGCCGCGCAACGTGAACCACTGGTTGCCGGCGGGATCGATCGTCTCCTCCGCCCCGGTCCCGTCGAGCTTTCCGCGCAGCCATTCACGCGCCTGCTCCCAGGTGTCCGTCCACGCGACCCGCTGTGCGCCGTTCTCGTCCCCGGTGAGCTCCTGAAGCTCGCGCAGCTCGGAAACGGTGCGGGCGGGATCCAAGGTCATCGCCGGGCGACCTTACCGCCCTCGCCCACAAGTGTGGTAATCGTTACCGGTGTCGGCGATTGCGGTCGAGCGCCCCGGTGAGGAGCGCGAGGAAGGGGTCACGCGCAGGGCTGGACAAGCGCTCCTGTTCGTGCTCGTGCTCGCCGTGCTCTGGGGCCTCTGGGAGGGCTACCGCTGGATCGGGATCAAGGCCGGAATCACGCGGCCGTTCCCGGTCAACGACACGACGATGCCGCACATCCACGAGATCTTCGCGCAGCTCTTCAAGCCCTCGCGCGCGAACGGCCCGATGCTGATCCACGTCCTCCTGAGCTCGGCGCTCTTCACCGCCAAGGAGGCCGTCACGGGCTTCCTGCTCGGCGCGATCATCGGCTTCGCGCTCGCCGTCGGGCTCGCGCACTCGCGACTTCTCGAGCGAGGCCTGCTCCCGTACATGGTCGCGTCGCAGACGATCCCGATCCTCGCGATCGCGCCGATGGTCGTCGTCTGGCTCGGGAGCCTGAACAGCCCCGCGTGGTTCTCGGTCGCCGTCATCGCCGCCTACCTGACCTTCTTCCCGGTCGCGATCAACTCGCTGCGCGGGCTCAAGTCGGCGGATCCGCGCGCGCTCGAGCTGATGCGCTCGTACGCGGCGGGTCGCTGGGGGATCCTCTGGAAGCTGCGCGTCCCCACCTCGCTGCCGTACCTCTTCTCGGCGCTGCGGGTCGCCGCCGCGGGCAGCGTCGTGGGCGCGATCGTGGGCGAGCTGCCCTCGTCGATCCAGGACGGGCTCGGCGGCGCGATCCTCAACTTCGCCCAGTACTACAGCTTCCAGCCGAAGAACCTGTGGGCCACGAACATCGTGGCGGCCGCGCTCGGGATCGTCTTCTTCGTCGTCGTGGTCGTCGTCGAGCGCTTCGTCGT
>JAWVDL010000121.1:0-3660 GCA_033857355.1 Gaiellaceae bacterium
GGCCCGGACCAGGCGCCGATCTTGTTCGAGTCCGGGTAGATCGCCAGCGACGGATCGACCTTCGTCGACAGGATGCCGAGAAGCACGCGTCCCTCGCCGCGATTCGTCAGCTTGTGCGCTCCGGCCGGCCCTTCGGGGAACGCCACGGCGTCTCCAGGCTCGAGCTCGTCCTCGCCGTCCGGATGCCGAAGGGTCGGCGTGCCCTCGAGCACGAGCAGCCACTCCTCGTTGCCGTACTCGTAGTGGTACGGGCAGATGCTCTGGCCCGGCGGGAGGCCGTACAACGTCATCCCGAGCATCGAGCCGCCGACCAACGGCGCCAGCCGCAGGTAGGACGCGTTGTAGCCGTCCGGATCGCCTTCGTCCTTCTGCAGCTCGGCGTCGAAGACGTTCACACCGCTCACTCGCCCTCCCAGTAGTCGACCGCGTCGCCGCGGCGGAAGTTCAACGGCTCCTCGTCGCCCGTCGCGCGCAGGCCGATCTTCCCGCTGTCCGGGTACACCGAGACGGAGGGACGCGTGCCCGTCGAGAAGATCAGAATCCGCCCCGGTCCTCGCACCGCGTGCGCGCCTTCGGCGCCGGACGAAAAGCACACGAGATCGCCGCGCCGGAGCAATCGTTCGCCGCCCGGTTCCCGCAGCGTCGGCGTCCCGTCGAGCACGAGCAGCCACTCCTCGACGCCGTGGTGGAAGTGATACGGGAAGGTCTGTTGCGCCTCGTCGAGCTCGTACACGCTCGCACCGATGCGCTCCGCTCCGACGAGCGGCCCGACCTGCTGCCAGCGGGCGCCGTACCCGTCGCGCTCGAAGCCGGGCTCGAGGGCTCCCTTGAACACGTTGAATCGCTTCACGCCGCGATTATCTATGGTCGCGCCGTGAAGCTTCTCGCGCTGACGGGACTCGCACTGGCGCTCGCCGCCCCGGCGTCGGCGGCGATCCCCAAGCAGGGCGTCCTCGTGCCAGGAGTGCGCCTGGGCGGGATCCGGCTCGGCGCCACCGACGCGCGGGTGAAGCGAGCCTGGGGAGCCGACTTCGGCGTCTGCGCGGCCTGCGACCTGCCGACGTGGTACTTCACCTACGCGAAGTTCCAGCCGCAGGGTGCCGGAGTCACGTTCCGACAGCACCGTGTCGTCGCGGTCTTCACGCTCTACGGCCCGCCCGACTGGCGCACGTCCAAAGGGTTGAAGATCGGAGACGAGGCGCCGCGGATCTCCGCCCTCTACGGGGGGCTCGAGCTCGTCGGCTGCGGCTCGTACTCGGCGTACCGGATTCACGGCCACGGCGCGACGACCGCGATCTACGTCCACGAAGGGAAGGTCTGGGGCTTCGGGATCAGCCGACCAGGGGTTCGACTCTGCCGCTAGGTTCGACGCGGATCAGGCTCGCGACGAGCGGGATCGCCAGCAGGATCGGCACCGCGAGGATCGGCCACAGCACCTGATAGCCGTCCGTGGCCTGCAGGTAGGGCGCGAGCAGGTCGATCGCGGCCCCCGCCACGATCGGCCCGATGATCAGGCCGAAGCCCTTCGTCATCGTCGCCAGCCCGGAGATCGCGCCGCGGTGCTCGTCGGGCATCAGCTTGAACAGGAGGCCCCAGGCGAGGGTCATCACGACGCCTCCGGCGACCGCGACCGGGAAGATGAGCCCCAGGTACCAGTCGTGCCAGCTCCGCGCGAGGCCGCCGGCGAGCATCCCGAAGCCGTAGACGAACGACGCGTAGAAGATCACCCGCGCCAGCCCGAAGCGGTCGCCGAGCGCACCTGAGAAGAGCGCAGCGACGACGTACCCGACCGCGACGACCGCGAGCGCTGCCGTCGTCACCTCGAGGGGCTGGTGCAGGCCCCTGACGATGTAGAGGACGACGAACGTCCGGGCGCCCGCAAAGGCGCCCTCCCACGCCGAGTTGGCAAGCAGGAACCGGCGCACGTCGGGCTCGTCGCGAAAGACGTGCCAGCTGCGGGCGACGTAGCTGCGCACGCCCTCGAACACCCGCGTCTGCTTGGTCGTGTCCTCCTTGACGAAGAACACCGTCGCCCCGCAGAAGGCCGTCGTCACGAGCGCCGCGATCAGGAACGGGGTCGGCTCCCACGCGCGAAAGAGGAACCCTCCGCCGACGAGCCCGGCGCCGAGCGCGATCCCGCGCAGCACGTGCTGGACGCTCTGCGCTCGCCCGTAGAGCGACTTCGGGAGCAGGTCGGGGTACAGGCCTCGGTACGGCGGCTCGTAGATGTAGTACGCGAAGAAGAACGCGAGGACGACGAGCGTCATCAGCCAGAGGCGCGGCATGAACGCCATCAGGGCGAGGCAGAAGCACATCGGGCCGAGAGCGACGAGCATGAACGGCCGCCGGCGTCCCATCGGGGTGTGGAACGTGTCGCTCCACGGGCCGATCACCAGCGGGAGCGTGAGCGCGAAGAGCCCTTCAGAGCCGAGCACGAGCGCGATGAGCGTGCGGGACTCGGTGAACCTGCCGAGCAGCGGCGGCAGATACGCCGCGGTCGTCGTGAGCGAGAAGGCGAGCCCGAACGCGCCGAAGCCGAGCAGCCACACGAGCCGTCCAGGCGGCGTCGGGAGCGGGATGACCTTCGCCGCAGCGGTTCCGCGCTCGTCCATCAGGCCGCCGCGCCCGCCGGAACCATGGCGAAGCCGCCGCAGACGACGTCGACGATCGTCGCTTCCGCAAGGGCGACCTGCTCGTCGTCGTCCGGGAGCTGCCCGAATGCCCACCCCGTCAGCGTCTCCTCGAGCGCTCCGTAGAAGACGAAGCTCGCAAGCCGCGCGTCGAGATCGGCCCTGAAGTCGCCGTCGGCCTGGCCGCGCTCGATCATCCGCCGGATCGCCGCGAACGCCTCGCCGACCTCCCCCAGCCGCTCCTGAAGGTGCGGACTGCGCGCGACCTCGCGCACGAGCACGCGAACGAGGTCTGGATCCCGCCGCCACGAGCGCAGGAGGATCGCGGCGACTCCGCGGAGCTGCTCCCGCGCAGGCTCATCCGACTCCTCGACGTCGCGCATCGCCGCGAGCAGCTCGGTCCACGTGTCGTGGAAGATCGTCTCGAGCAGCTCGTCCTTCGAGTCGAAGTAGTGGTAGAGCAGCCCGTGGGCGACCCCCGCCTCCTCCGCGATGTCGCCGACGCGCGAATCGTGGAAGCCCTTGCGGGCGAACACGCGCACGGCCGCCTGGAGGATGAGCCGCCGCTTCTCCTCCGGCGCGATTGAACGGTCAGTCAAAGCCGACGCACTGTAGTCGTGGAGAATCGGCGCGTGCAACCGCTGGACGGGATGCTCGTCGTCGATCTCTCGCGCTACCTGCCCGGGCCGTTCGCCTCGCGGGAGCTGCTCGGACTGGGGGCGCACGTGATCCGGCTGGAGCCGCCGGAGGGCGATCCGATGCGCACGACGGCGCCGGCCTGGGACCAGGCGCTCAACGCCGGCAAGGAGTCGGTGCGCATCGACCTCAAGGCGGATCCGGAGGCGGGGCGCGAGCTCTGCTCGAGGGCCGACGTCGTGATCGAGAGCTTCCGCCCGGGCGTCGCCGCGCGGCTCGGCGTGGGCCCGGGCGACCTTCCGGAGCGCGTCGTCTACTGCTCCATCACCGGCTTCGGGCTCGGCAACCGCCACGAGCAGCGCGCCGGCCACGACCTGAACTACCTCGGCTGGGC
>JAWVDL010000122.1:0-2965 GCA_033857355.1 Gaiellaceae bacterium
TCCTCGCTCCCCCCACGCTCTCCGTAGACGTCGGCGGTGTCGATCAGCGTCACGCCCGCTTCGAGCGCCGCGTCGACGACGGCTCGGGTCCCGACCGCGTCGACGGTCCGGCCGAAGTTGTTGCCGCCGAGCCCGACGACGGAGACGATGAGGCCGGAAGAGCCGAGGGGCCGGTAGCGCACGCGCCCGAGCCTATCCATCGCGCTCGTTGATCGTTCGCAGCAGGAATTCGAATCGCGAAAGCTCACCGATCGCGCGCGCCCATCGTTGAACCACGTATGGAGAAGCGACTCGGGACTTCCCTGCTCGTCTGGGTCGCGCTCTGGACCGTCTACATCGTCTGGGGATCGACGTACATCGGGATCCGGGTCATGGACGAGACGATCCCGCCGATGATCGGGGCGACGACGCGCTTCCTGGCCGTCGGCCTCCTGCTCGGCGCGTACCTGGTCGCGCGACGCGGCCGCTCCGCGCTGCGGGTCTCGAAACAAGAGCTGCTCTCGCTCGGAATCGTCGGCACGCTCCTGCTCGCGGCCGGAAACGGAGTGCTGATCTACGCCGAGACGTGGGTCCCGGCCGGGATCTCCGCGGTCGTCGTGGCTTCGGTGCCGCTCTGGATCGTCGTCCTACGCGTGGTGGGACGCGACCGTCCGAGGCTCGCCACCGTCGCCAGCACGCTTTTCGGCTTCGCCGGCGTCGCGCTACTCGTGTTCGCACACGGCGGCTCGGGCGGTGCGACCGCCGGGGGCCTGCTGCTCGTCGTCGTCGCCTCGGTCTCGTGGGCGCTCGGCTCGTACCTGTCCTCGCGGCTGCCGATGCCCAGGGACCCGCTGGTGTCGACCGCGTGGGAGGCATTCCTCGCCGGCCTCGTCCTCTGCGTGGCGGCCGTGCCCGAGCTGGGCTCGTTCCATCCCGGCTCCGTCTCTGTCCGCTCGGCCAGCGGCCTGGCGTACCTGGTCAGCTTCGGATCGATCCTCGGTCTGACCGCCTACGTCTGGCTGCTCCAGAACGCGCCGATCTCCAAGGTCTCGACTTACGCGTACGTGAACCCGGTGGTCGCGATCTTCCTCGGCGTGGTGCTGCTCGGCGAGTCGGTCACGCCGGCGATCATCCTCGGGGGCGCAATCATCGTCGTCGCGGTCGCCGCGGTGATCATGTTCGAGAGCCGGTCGCCCCGCGCACGAGCCGCAGAACCCGCCGCCCAAGCACCAACGTCGCGCCCACGGTCAGCACGAGCTTGAGCGCAGTCGAGCCCCGGAGCTTCGACTCGCCACTCGCTCGCTCGCGCATGTCGACGGGCACCTCCTCCAGCCGCAGCCCCGCCTCGGCGACCCGAATCAGCGCCTCGACCTCGGGCGCGCCGCTCTCGTAGGGCCGTCCGAGGAGCGGCAGGGCCGCCGCGTTGGCCGCGTACATCCCGCTCGTCGCGTCGCCAAAGGGACGATCGAGACGGAGAGCCATCGCGCGGCGCAGGACTGCAGTGCCGAAAGCGCGCGGCGCAGAGGCGCGATAACGGTACGCCGCGTAGCCTTCGCCCGCGACGAACCGAGAGCCGACCGCAACGTCGCATTCGCCCGCGCGGACGCGCTCGAGCAGCCGCCGGAGCTCGGACGCGGGGTGCTGCCCGTCGGCGTCCACGCGGCCGGCGTACTCGTATCCCTGCTCCGCCGCCCAGCGCCAGCCGGCCGCGATGCCGGCACGCAGGCCGCGGTTTTGGCCGAAGGACAGCACCTCGGCCCCGCCGGCTCGGGCCACGTCCGCGGTCGCGTCGGTCGAGCCGTCGTCAACGACGAGCACATCCGCCTCGGGCAACTCCCGGCGCAGCTCGTCGAGCACCGCCGGCAAGTTTTCCTCCTCGTTCCACGCCGGGATGAAGACGACCGTGTCGGCCACGGCTATGAGCGCGAGACCAGGCTCGCGAGCAGCCGCGGAATTCGCCGCCGCGCGGTAGCGAGCGCCTCGCGGAACGCAGGCTCCGCCGGAGGGCCGTGCACGCCCTCGCCGTGTCCGCAGAGGACGTGGTGAGGGCTGATGCCGCCGAGCCGGTTTCGCGGAGGAATCAGGCGCAGGAGCGGGTGCAGGCCGAGCGCCTCGCCGCGAGCGGCGAACGGCGGGATCGTCCCGAGCGCGTCGGCGACGCAGAGCACTCGCTCCTCGTCCCACCAGAGCGCACTCTCCTTCCAGAGCCGACCCTTGCGGACGAGCAGGAACTCGAACGGGACGCCGTCGAGCCGTCCCAGCGGCACGAAGTGATGCGGCACTCCGAACCGCTTTGCGAAGGCCGCGCAGTCGCGCGAATGGCGGTCGAGGAGCTGGATCACGCCACCCGGCTCGCCGAGCGTTCGAATGCGCCCGTCGACGCCGTCCCCGTCCACCGGATCGACGATCCAGACGCGGCCTCCGGCGAGCAGCGCATGGCACGTTCGCCTCATCCGACCCGCGGCGATCCAGCCGAATCCGAAATCGGTCTCGTCGCAATACCGCGTCACGGATAGAGCCTCTGAATGCGCCAGCCAGAGCCGTCGCGTTCGTAGAGAAAACGATCGTGGAGCCGGTTCTCGCGGTGCTGCCAGAACTCGTACCGCTCGGGCCGCACGCGGTAGCCGCCCCACCAGTCCGGCCGCGAGACGTCGTCGCCGAGCGCCGCGACCGCCCGGTCGAGCTCGGCGCGGTCGGCAAGGGCGCGGCTCTGGCGCGAGGCGGCCGCACCGGCTCGGCTGCCGGGGGGGCGCGACGCGAAGTACGTGTCCGACTCCTCGGCCGACGCGCGCTCGACCATGCCTTCGACCCGCACCTGGCGGCCGAGGGCCTCCCAGTGGAAGAGCAGCGCGGCCTGTGGATTCGCCTCGAGCTCCCTCCCCTTCCGGCTCTCGTAGCTCGTGAAGAAGACGTAGCCCCGCTCGTCCGCGCCCTTCAACAGCACCATCCGCACCGACGGTGTCCCGTCCGGCGTCGCGGTCGCGAG
>JAWVDL010000123.1:0-3713 GCA_033857355.1 Gaiellaceae bacterium
GAGCGCGTACGTCTCCTCTTCGGCTGTCTCGAATCCGGCCGCCGCGAATCGTGCGCGCCATTCGTCCGGCTCGAGCTGGACGAACCAGCCGTGCTCCTCGTGGGCTCCGGTCGGAACCGTCACGACGAGCCGTCCGTCGGCCGCGAGCACGCGCCGCAGCTCGCCGAGCGCCGTTGCGATCCCTTCCTCGTCGTGCTCGGGCTCGATGCCGTAGACCGTGTTGTCGAAGCCGACGTGCTCGACCGTCGAGATGCAGAGCGCGACGTCGAACGAGCCGTCCTCGAAAGGTAGGTTGCGGAGGTCGGCGACGACCGCTCGAAGTCCACGGGCGCGCACCGGAGCGAGGTCGACCGCGACGACCTCGTCGGCACCGAGCGCGACGAGAGCAGCGAGGTAGGCGGGCTCCGCGAAGGCGGAGCCCGCGTCGAGCACGCGCCTCGCGCCGCGTGCGCGGCCGAGCGCCCAGGGGATCTCGATCGCACGCTCGTCTCCCGGGGGCGCGGTCAACGCGCGTTGCGACCCGTGCGCAAGGGCTCTGGCGATCGCGTCGTCGAGGGCCCGGAGTCGGCCGAACTCGTCGCTACCTGTGAGCTCGGCGAGGATGGCGTCGCGCGACAATGTCCCATCCGCGAGCCGCGCGAGTGCGCGCGCGCGAGCCTCGTCGTCGACCGGACGGCGAAGCAGGGTCAGGTAGGCGCGCTCGACGAACTCGTCGTCGGAGAGCGGGCGCGGGTCCATGGGGCCCGATGCTATTCACGCCTGGTAGGTTCCGGCGCGTGCTCGCCGCGCTCTCGAACGGCCATAAGCTCGGTCTCGCGCTGGTGGGCGGGACCTTCATCCTGTTCGCCCTCGTCTCGTCGTTCCTGCTGCCGCGGCGCAATCCGAACTTCCCCGGCCGCAACCTCTTCTGGTTCGTCGCCGCCGCGGTTGCGCTCTTCGTCGCGATGCTCACCGCGGTGTTCGTCTTTGGCAAGGAACCCGCCGAAGGCCAGGCGGCCGAGCCCGCCGCAAAGAAGCCCTCTGCTCAGGTCGGCGGCTCGCTCGCGCGTCTGGCGATCAGCGAGACGGAGTTCAAGATCCATCTTCCCGCGACCAAGGTGGCGCCAGGCACCGTCGACGTCCAGGTCACGAACGACGGGAAGACGATCCACAACCTGGTGATCAAGGGGCCCGGAGTCGACAAGTCGACGAAGAACCTGGACGCGGGAGCGCACGGCAGCCTCCAGGTCCAGCTGAAGGCCGGAATGTACGAGCTCTACTGCTCCATCCCCGGCCACAAGGAGCTCGGCATGGACGCGAAGCTGACCGTGACCTAGAACACTGAATCGCACCTCCCAACAGTTCGTGGATTGGGCTTCTACGGCTGCGTGACACCAGCGAAGATCACGAGATCGGCCGCCGTGAAATCTCCAGCTGCTGCCGATGGCAACATCGGAGTGAATCCGCCCGAGACGTTTAGGTAGGACGATGCATCGCGCTTCAGGATCCGGGCGAACGTCTCGGCGACGATCCGGGCGCCAACCGGGCCGAGTTGACTGCCCCCGCCGAGGACTGCGGCCTCGCGGAGCACGTAGTACCAGAGCGGCGTCTTCTGCAAGAGCAAGCCGCTGCTGGAGTTGAGGACGGCCACCTCTGCAGCGGGTAGCCCTGCCGTCAACTGCGCGGCGGTCATCGGTGGAATGCCGAAGGCACCGGCCATCCCCTGACCGCTCGGCAGCCCGAACGCCAGGCCCCGCCGGAGATTCCGTGTCGCGAGAATCGCCATCATGCCCGCGAGACCGGGCAACGATTCCAGATCGGGCGAGAGCACGCTGTCTATTCGCCGAGCCTTGTTGTGCACAGGCACCGGCACACCCGTATCGAAGAACGCATTGAAGTCCACGACCCAGTTCGAGAACACCGGAAGCCGCGGATTGCGGTTGAACTCGAATACTTGCGCGAGCGTCGCGCTCGGGAAGTTGAAGTTCACCCAGTAGTTCTCCCGGATCATGCTGTGGCCGAATCGGTAGGCGGCCACCGCGAACTCGACGGGCATCCGAAACGGACTTCCGACGGGAGCTGTCACCGTGGCCATCGCGTCGGCGACGGCGGCACCGCCGCAGATCCTCTTCAGGTAGTCGTGGACGACCGCCCACTGGTAATGATGCGTGACGATCCGCTTCGCTTCGCCGAAGATGTCGCCGGCGAACGAAGCCGCCAAGAGGAGGTCGACGACCGCGTTGTGGAAAGCGAGCATCGCGTGATGGAACTGCACGACGAGGAGGTTCTCGTCGTTGCGCGGGTCGCCGATGACCGCCGTGTTCGAGCCCGGTATGCGCGGAACGTCGAAGCTCGTCTGCCCGATCATCCCGCCAGAACCGCCCGTGTTGCTAGGGCCGCCGGGCCCAAAATTCGAGTTGCTGCCCAACTGGAACTTGATCGCCGTGAGCGGACCCGACGAAGGAAACGAGTAGAGGAATGGATCCAGCCCGGGCCCGCGGCCATACAGCGAATCCAGGTCCAGGGACGGGTTCCGCATGTTGTTGATGGTGTTGGCATCGACCGCGGCGTCGAGCGTGGACGAGACATCGAACGTGATGTCGTGGTCGACGAACTGACCGAAATACACGAAGCCCGCGGGTAATGAGGACACTCCGGGGTCGGCCGGATTGTCGGACGCAGGATTCGGCTCGCGGCCGGGATCGCCCATCATGTTGCCGAGCTGCCCGAGGAGCGCCTCCGTTGCGGGGCTGAACGGCAGCTTCGTCGACGTACGAACGCTGGCTGCGGACATGTATCCGAAGCGATCCGCACACGGTGAGATCACCCATGGGAGCGGAAACCAGTAGAGCGGAATCTTGATCCCGTGGAAGCGTCTAAGCCTCGATTTCAACGCAGAGATCGACGCCCGGACGTCCTCCGGAAGCTTCTCGACAGGCGTAGGCGCCGGCTTGATCCGGTTGACGCTGTCGAGCAGCTTTTGTGAGACGGTGAGCTGCAAGTCGGCCTGGATCACCCGCCTTTTCAGACCGGTCAGCCCGAGCGGCCTGCGATTGACGAATCCGCGTGGAGCTGCCGGCTGCTTCAGAAACGCCCGCACCTGCGGTGGAATGTCGGTGACCGACGCGGGAATAGCTTCGGTCTCTTGCGGCCTCGATCTCTGTCTGGCCATTTGGTCTCCTCCCTGAAACGTCGGGCTGCTGCGCTGTCCTTTCGGACTTGCCACGAGTAAGCATCCTCCGTATCGAGCCGGGAATCAAGCGATCCGAGGAGCATGGTTCGTGGCGCGCGTGCAGCCCGTTAGCGAGTCGGAGCGCACAAAGATGAACCCCGACGCCTCGCGACGCCGGGGTTCGACCTGACACGTATGGCGGAGAAGGAGGGATTCGAACCCTCGAAGGAGGTTAAAACCCCCTTAACGCCTTAGCAGGGCGCCGCCTTCAGCCACTCGGCCACTTCTCCGTGCGCGGGATGGTACCCCACGGCAATCCCAGTTCCTCCTTCGAGAAAGCGCACGACAGCGGACTTCGGCTCCATCGACCGTGAGCATTCGAACTGCCAAGGAGGGGGTCCACGGGGGAACCAGCGGTTCCCCCGTGCCGCGAAGCGGAGAGGGCGGGATTTGAACCCGCGACGCACCTTGCAGCACGTACGCGATTTCCAGTCGCGCTCCTTAGACCGCTCGGACACCTCTCCAAGCGCGCGAAGACTAGCCGCTACGCTGTGCGACCTCG
>JAWVDL010000124.1:0-4867 GCA_033857355.1 Gaiellaceae bacterium
GCCGGAAGCGCTCCGCGGCCGCATCGTGGCCCAGGCTCGCGCCGAGCGGCCGAACGTCGTCCCGCTGCGGCCGCGCTTCGTGCGCGCCACACAGGTGGCCGCGGCGGTTGCCGCCTGCGCCGCGATCGGGTTCGCAGGCTGGAGCGTCCACCTCCAGCGCACCGTCGATCGCGTGCGCTCGGCGCAGCAGGACGCCCTCGGCGTGATCGCAGAGCCCGGAACGAGGCAGATCTCGCTCAACGGCGAGCACGGAGCTCTCTACGTCTCGCCGACGGGCTCGGCCGCGCTCGTGATCGCGCGCCTCGACCCAGCGCCGAGCGGCAAGACCTACGAGGCGTGGGTGGTCGAGAACGGCAAGCCGAAGCCCGCGGGAACCTTCGACGCCGCACAGAGCCCCGCGGTCGTCTCCCTGCGCGAGCCGGTGCCCGCGGGCGCGATCGTGGCCGTCACGCAGGAGCGCGGCAAGGGCGGAACCGTTCCGCGCGGGCCTCGCGTGCTGCTCGCGCAGACCTAGCTTCGAGAGCGGGTGGCGGGAATCGAACCCGCGTAACTAGCTTGGAAGGCTAGGGCTCTACCATTGAGCTACACCCGCGCGGCGGCGATTAGCGTAGCGCCGTGCATCCCTATGCGTGGACGTGGAACGGCGAGGCGCTCGTCCTCGTGCCGTCCCTGGTCGTGGCCTACGCGCTCGCGGTCCGCGTCTACCCGGCGTCGCGCGCCCGCATCGCGGCCTTCGCGCTTGCGATCGGGCTGATGCTCGCCGTGTTCGCGACGCCGGTGCAGACGATCGCGCTGCATTACCTGCTCACCGCACACCTGCTCCAGAACGTCGTCATGGCCGAATGGGCGCCCGCGCTGATCGTGCTCGCGCTGCCGCCCGCGCTCGCGGCTGCGCTCGCGCGCACGCACGTCCTGCGCACGCTCACGCGGCCGGCGATCGCCCTGCCGCTCTGGCTCGGGACGTACTTCGCCTGGCACGTTCCGCGCGCGTACGACTTCGCGCTCGGCCATCCCGCAACCGTGCTCCACCTCGAGCATCTGAGCTACCTCGTTGCCGGGGTCGCGCTCTGGTGGCCCGTGCTCCAGGAAGTTCCGCACCGCCTGGCGAACGGAGCGAAAGCCGCGTACGTGTTCGCAGCGTTCGTGCTCGGTAGCCCGCTCGGGCTCCTGCTCGCGCTGCTCCCGTCCGCGGTCTACCGCACCTACCGCGACGGACCAGGCTTGTGGGGACTCGGCCCGCTCTCGGACCAGCAGCTCGGCGGGCTGACCATGGTCGGCGAGCAAGCGGTGGTCTTCTTCGCCGTCTTCACGGTCTTCTTCCTGCGCTTCCTGCGTGACGAGGAAGCGCGGGGGAGCACCCTCCGCTAGCTCCAGCCCGACTCGAGCAGCTCGCGCGTCTCCTCGACGCCCGCCTGCCAGATCCGGAGCAGCTCCGCGTCGGGGCGCTCGTACCAGCCGCCGAACGAGCCGTCGCCGATCTGTGCCCGGATCTCGCTCGGAGGAACGTCGCGCCGCACGTCGAGCCGCTGCTTGTGCTCAGACGGCAGGGCCACGCCGGAGAGACGCGTCCACGGAAAGTTCTCGGTCCAGGACGCATGGCTGCCTTCCGGGTCGATCTCCTCGACGAGCGCCCAGACTCGGCCGGAATTCCACCAGTTGTGGAATTGCACTCGCGTGCCGGCGCGCTCCGCCCACTCCGCGACCGGCTGCGCGCCGGGTGTGTTGCCGCCGTGGCCGTTGACGAGGAGGAAGCGCGCGAAGCCCTGGCCGTGCAGCGAGCCGAGCAGCTCCTGGAGCACGGCCACGTACGTCGGCTCGGTCAACGAGGGACTGCCGGGAAACGCCGCGAACGAGGGCACCAGTCCGTACGGCAGAACGGGAAGCACGGGCACGCCGAGCGGCTCCGCGGCCTCGACCGCAATCCGCTCGGCGAGGATCGAGTCGGTCGCGAGCGAGAGGTACGCGTGCTGCTCGGTGGAGCCGAGCGGCAGCACGATCCTGTCGTCGTTCTCGAGATACGCCTCGAGCTGCATCCAGTTGAGATCGTGGATCCGCACTCGCGAAGTATCGGGCGATTCGCAAGTGGCGTGCAGGTTTCGGTCACAGGGCGAGTCTGCTCAGGTGAAGGGGGCTCTCCTCGGGAGCTCCCTCGGCTCTCGTCGCCGACCCGGCGACGAGGACGGCGGCTCCGAGCGCAGCGTTGGGCGGCAACGCTGCCGCTCGAGCCGCCTGCGCGCGTTCCGATCGGGACGGCCAGATTCGAACTGGCGACCCCTCGCTCCCAAAGCGAGTGCGCTACCAGGCTGCGCCACGTCCCGTGCTTTGAGTGTAGAGGCGCCGCCGGAGAAAGTCGGAGCGCGCAGCGCGAGACTTTCTCCGGTTACGACCCCCCGCTCCCAAAGCGAGTGCGCTACCAGGCTGCGCCACGTCCCGTGCTTTGAGTGTAGAGGCAGCCGCGGCGGCAAAAGTGTCAAAGGCAACAATATCGCGAATTGCAGGGAATTTCGTCTGATTTTCCAGCTATTTGGAGGATTTACAGGTTTTCGACGGCGATCTCCCGACAAAACGTCCGCTACATCGTCTACCCTCTCGCCTTCGCTTCGCGGGGGAAGCGATGCCGCCGAAAGCAATCACGGGGGGTTTGCCCTTGTTCAAGCCAAATCAGCACCATATTCGTGCATTTTTAGTCGTACTCGTCACCGCAGTACTCGCCGCACCGGCTGCAAGCGCAGCAATCAAGCTCACCAGCCCGGAAGCGGCACTCCTCACGGCAATGAACCAAACCCGCCAGGCCCATGGCCTCGCACCGCTGCGGGTCGATCCGAACCTGGTTCGCGCCGCCCGCTGGCAGTCGTCCGACATGGCCAGCAAGGGCTACTTCGCCCACGGCGCGTTCGCTCAACGCATGAACGCGTTCCGGGTCCAAGGCCCGAGAATGGCTGAGAACCTCGCCTGGGGGACCGGCTCGCTCGGCACCCCGCAGGTGATCGTGCGCGAGTGGCTGAACAGCCCTGCGCATCGGGAGAACCTTCTTCGCGCCGGGTATCGGCGCGTCGGCATGGGCGCGGCGGTCGGCAGATACGCCGGCGTTTCCGGAGCCCGCATGGTCACCGCAGACTTCGCGGGGCGCTGACGCCCTAGACAGCGATCGGGGAGGGCGGCGTTCGGCGCCGTCCTCCCCGCCTTACTCGTCGCGCATGAGGGCGCGGAGCTCGGCGAGCTTCTCGCCCCGAAGCTCGTCGCGCTCACCTCGCCCGACCCGCTTGAGCATGTCCTCGACGAGGGGCGCCAGCTCGAGCGGGTTGAACGGCTTCGTCACGTAGTCGATTCCGCCGAGGTCGAGGCCGCGCGCGCGGTCGCGAAACTCCGCCCGGGCGGTGAGAAAGACGATCGGGATCGAGCTGGTCTTGTCGTCCTCGAGGAGCTGCTCGGCCACCTGCCACCCATCGAGCCCGGGCATCATGACGTCGAGCAGGATCACGTCGGGCTCGGCCGCCCGCGCCTGCTCGAGGCCCTTGGGCCCGTCCGGAGCCTCGAGGACCTCCATGCCCTCGGCCTCGAGGTTCACGCGGCAGAGCAGCCGGATCGGAGCCTCGTCGTCGATCACGAGAACGCGGGTCATCTGTGGAGATCCTGCGGCACCTGACGGATGCCGCCCTATACCCGGCTCGTCCTGGTTCATACCCAAGCGCTACAGCCGTGCCCGGGCGGCCGGCAGCTCGAAGGCGAAGCTCGAGCCGCGTCCCTCGGCCGACTCGACCCAGATCCGTCCGCCCATGGCCGTGACGAGCCCCTGTGCGATGAACAAGCCGAGCCCGGTGCCGGAGCGCGACTCCTCGCCGTCGGTGGGCGAGTCGGCGCGGTAGAACTTGCGGAAGATCCGCTGCTGCTCGGCCTGCGGGATTCCCATGCCCTCGTCGGCGACGCTGAACTCGACCGTCTCGCTCTTGCGGCGCGCGGCGATCGTCACGGTGCCGCCGCCCGGCGAGTACTTGACCGCGTTGTCGACGAGCTGGGCCACGATCTGGCGGAGCTTGTCGGGATCGGCCTGCGCGCGAAGCGGCTCGGTGGGCAGTTCGACGACGAAGCGATGTCCGTTTGCGCCACCGTCGTCGGCGCTCGAGACGACCTCCGAGACGACCGGCCGCACGTCGACCGGGGAGATGTTCACGTGCAGGTCGCCGGTGTCGAGCCGTGCGACATTCAGGAGGGCGTCCACGATGCCCGTCAGGCGCTCGGCCTCGGACGCGATGTAGCGCAGGAACGTCTCCCGCTCCTCGTCGCCGAACTGCACGTCTTGCCTGAGCAGCGTCTCGGCGAAGCCGTAGATCGACGTCAGCGGGGTGCGGAGCTCGTGCGAGACCGTCGAGACGAAGTCAGACTTCATCTGCTCGACGAAGCGGTCGGCGGAGATGTCCCGGAACGCGAAGATGCGGCCCGAGACGATGCCTGCCGGGTCGCGCATGATCGCCTCGGTGATCGAGAGCCACGCGTCCTCCCCACCGCGCTGGATCGCGAGGAGCCGGTCTCCCGTCGGCGAATCGCCATCGGACTCCAGGGTGCGGCCCAGCACCTGGAGCGGTGTTCTGCCGAGCGCGTCCGCCTGAGGGATTCCGGTGATGAGCTCGGCGGCGGCGTTCCACAGGACGACATGGCCCTGGCGATCGACGGCCACGATCCCGTCGGCGATGTTGGCGAGGATCGCGAAGCTGCGCTCCTTCTCGAGCGCCACGCTCTGGTAGAGCTCGGCGTTCGAGAGAGCCGCGGACGTGTTCGTCGCGAGGGCCGACAGCGCTTCGATCTCCTCCGGCAGCCAGGCCCGGGGCTGCTGCGAGTAGACGGCGAGGACACCGTGCACCGTCCGCTC
>JAWVDL010000125.1:0-5620 GCA_033857355.1 Gaiellaceae bacterium
AGCGCTCCGCGCTCGACCCAGTCGGGATCGACCATGGGCGCGACCGTTCGGTCGTCGATCAACGGCTGACCGTGAAAGCGGGAGTAGCGGCTCTCGTCCGAGAGGGAATGGAAGAAGGCGACGAGCGGGCCGGCATCCTCCGAGGTCGGCGGGCGAAGCCGCATGGTCGCGCCGTCGCGCAGAACGACATCCGCCGTGGGAGGCGACATCAGCTTCGTGATCACGGCCGCATCGTGGCGGCAGGCGACGGCGCAGCGCGTCCGAGACGGCACCGAATGCGTTGCGGCTTTTCCGCAAGCTTCGTGCCGGACGCTGCGGATGCCCCCTGCGGTAGCCGGCGGGAGGATGAACGCATATCCCCCGCGCACTGACAAAGGAGATCCGATGAAAGCGCTGGTCTACCACGGGCCCGGAGAGAAAGCCTGGGAATTCGTTCCAGACCCAACCATCGTCGAGCCGACGGATGCAATCGTCCGCATCGACACATCCACGATCTGTGGATCCGACTTGCACATCCTCAAAGGAGACGTCCCTGCGGTCACGCCGGGAACTGTTCTCGGCCACGAGGCCGTCGGCACCGTTGTCGAGATCGGCGCCGCGGTCACCACGATCGCGGTCGGCGACCGCGTGCTCGTCTCGTGCATCACCTCGTGCGGCCGCTGTCGCTTCTGCAAGGAAGCCCGGTACGGTCTGTGCACGGGTGGTGGCGGCTGGATCTTCGGCCATCTGATCGACGGGCTCCAGGCCGATTTTGCGCGCGTGCCGTTCGCTGACACATCGGTCTACAAGGTCCCGGAAGGCTTGAGCGACGAGCAGGTGCTCTTCCTTGCCGACATCCTGCCGACGGCCTACGAGGTCGGCGTGCTGAACGGCCGGGTCGAGCCGGGAGACACCGTCGCAATCGTCGGCGCAGGGCCGATCGGACTCGCAGCGATCATGACCGCGCAGCTCCACACGCCCGGTCGGATCGTCGCAATCGACCTCGACGACACGCGCCTGGAGAAGGCGCTCGAGTTCGGGGCCGACGTGACGATCAACAACGGCAACGAAGATGCCGTGGCGAAGGTGATGAACCTGACCGGAGGCCTTGGCGCAGACGTCGCCATCGAGGCCGTCGGCGTGCCCGACACGTTCGAGCTCTGCACGGAGCTGATCCGGCCGGGCGGCCGTGTGGCCAACGTGGGCGTGCACGGCAAGTGCGCCACGCTCCATCTCGAGAAGCTCTGGATCCGCGGTGTGATGATCACGACCGGTCTCGTCAATACGAGCACCGTGCCCACGCTGCTCAGACTCATCGAGGGAGGCCGGCTCGATCCCACGGTGTTCGCAACGCACCATTTCGCGCTTGCCGACACCGAGCAGGCCTACGAGGTCTTCGGCGCTGCCGCCGAGACCCACGCGCTCAAGGTCGTGCTCGAAGCCTCACCAGTCGGGCGGGAGCTGATCGACCAGCACGAGCTGGCGCTCAACGCGTAACTCCCCGCCCGACCAGTAGCCAAGCGGTTGCCGTCGAACTCGAAGGCGGCAGCCGCTTCGTTGCGGATCCGACCGGGGAGTGGATTTCGGGCCGAAATAGCCCCGTAGGATGGGCAGGTGCCGCATGCGACCGTTCCGACCGACGTCGTCGACTCGCTCTTCCCGCCGGATCTGCCCGAGCCGGCGCACCGGGAGGCGACTTACGGCCCTCGTGACCAGCCTTCAGATGCGCTCGTCACGCGCTTCGGTCCCAGTCCCACCGGCTTCGTTCACGTCGGCGGTCTCTACACCGCCATGATCTCGCGCGACCTCGCGCGCGCGACCGGCGGGACGTTCTTCGTCCGGATCGAGGACACTGACCGGGCGCGCGAGGTGGCCGGAGCCAGGGAGCAGTTTGCGCGCGCGTTTGCGTATCTCGACATCGAGTCCGACGAGGACGACGAAACCGGAGCGTACGGTCCTTACTCCCAGTCGCAGCGCGGGCCGATCTACGAGACCTACGTGCGCGAGCTCCTGCGGGAGGGGCGCGCGTATCCCTGCTTCTGCACGCGTGAGGAGCTGGCCGCGCGAGCCGCCGAACAGCGTCGGGCGAGCTTGCCGACGGGCTACTACGGCGAGTGGGCGCCTTGCCGCGAACTCCCTCCTGAGGAGGTCGTAGCACGGCTTCGACGCGGTGATCCATACGCCGTCCGCTTTCGCTCGCCGGGCGAAGCCCAGGCCCGCGTCACGTTCGTCGACGCGATTCGCGGCGCGATCGAGCAGGACGACAATCGCAACGACGCCATCGTCCTGAAATCGAGCGCGGAGCCGCTGCGGCTGCCGACGTACCACTTCGCGCACGCCGTCGACGATCACCTCATGCGGGTGAACCTCGTCGTCCGTGCGGAGGAATGGATCTCGTCGGTCCCGCTGCACCTGCAGCTCTTCGCGGCCTTGGAGTTCGACCAGATCGACTACGCGCATGTCGCGCCGCTGATGAAGACGGAAGGGTCGAGCCGGCGAAAGCTCAGCAAGCGAAAGGATCCCGAGGCAAGCGTCGACTTCTACGTTGCGACGGGTTACCCGTCGCGGGCGGTCGTGCACTACCTGCGCGGGCTCGCGAACTCGCGCCTTGCCGACATGGACTTCGAGGAGGCGGCGCGTGAGCCCCTGCGGCTAGACGAGATGGGCGTAGCGGGGCCGCTCGTCGACTTGGCGAAGCTCGAGTCGGTCTCGCGCAACTGGATCGCGACGCTGTCCGCCGAGGAGGTGTACCGGGAGGTGCTGGCCTGGGCGCGCGATCACGATCCCGAGTTGGCGGAGGTCCTCGTGCGCGAGCGCGACGTCGCCGTGCGCGCGCTCGCGGTGGAGCGCGAGGGAGCCGAGAATCCTCGCAAGGATCTCGCCAAGTGGTCCGAGTTCCGCGAGGCCTACTCCTTCTTCTTCGCCGAGCTCTTCGAGCCGGTCCCGGCGGAAGACGCGCGCTTTTCCCCGGTGGACGCCGCGACGGTGCGCGCACTCGCGGCCGATTTCGCCGACCGCTACGAGCACGATGCCGATCCCGATACCTGGTTCGCGCAGATCCGGGCTGTCGCCGCCGCTCACTCCTTCGCGGCCTCGGTCGGCGAGTTCAAGGCCGACCCGGCGCGCTACGTCGGCTCGGTGCGCGAAGCTGCGAACGTGATCCGCGTGGCGGTCACGGGCAGGACAAAAAGCCCTGACCTCTACGAGATCTCGCGCGTGCTGGGTGGCGACGAGCTTCTCAGGCGCGTCCGCCTGGTCTAGACGAACCTCTGGACGAACGCGAGGGCCCTTTCGGCCACCTTACGCCAACCGCTATCGATCGTGAGTGCGTGGCCGCGGTTCGGGATCTCCTCGATCTCGGTGACGCCGACGTTCCGCTTCTGCTTCTTGAACGATGCGTTGGCGATCGCCCACGGCACGGTGTGGTCCTTCTCGCCGCTGACGATCAGGAGCGGCCCGCGATCCGGATTCTTCGTGTCGACCTTCGCCTCCGTCCACGGGTTGAGGTTCGCGGCGGCGGCCTGGAACAGCGGCGCGCCCGAGGCGGGCACGGCGTACGTCTCGTACAGCTGCTTGGCTTCCTCCTCCGAAACGGCGTTGGCGAACGCGAAACGGAACTGCTCGTACGTGAGCGGGACGGCACGGTTGCGGTTCGCCGGATTCCCGAGCACGGGCGACGCCGCCTTCAGCGCGGAGAGCGGCAGCGGCAGCACGCCGCGGAACGGCGCGTGATCGATCGCCACGGAGGCGGCGGAGAGGCCGCGGCCGGCAACGATCTGCGTCAGCAGTCCGCCGAACGAGTGCCCGATCACCGCCGGCTTCTTGCCCAGCTTGCCGATCGTCTCTGCGAAGTGGTCGGCGACCTGCCCGACGGTCTTGTGGGCGAAGACCTCGGGGTTGGCGTTGGCCTCGTCGACCGTCTCGGGATCGTCGGGCCAGCCCGGCGCGACGGGCGCGTAGCCTGCCTGCTCGAAGAGCTCGGCCCAGCGGTCCCAGCTGCTCTCGAGCAGCCAGAGCCCATGGATGAAGACGACGGGGATGCGATCGGTCGCGTTTGCCGATTCGATCTGCTCGTCGACACTGCCCAAGGCGACGGATGTGCTCATGACGGTCCTTCCTGAGGGGGTACGCCAAGGGTACGCTCAGCGCGGGTGGCTGTGATCGACGAGCTCCGAGTCGAGGACAACCCGGCAGAGCACCGCTATGAAGCGCGAGCCGGGGGGCGGCTGCTGGGCTTCGTCAGCTACCGGGCGGGGCCGGACCGGATCACGCTCATCCACACCGAGGTGGAGCCCGAGGTCGAGCACCGGGGCGTCGGCTCGCAGCTCGTGGCGGCGACGCTCGACGACGTCCGCGCGCGCAGGCTGACCGTTGTGCCGGTCTGTCCCTTCGTCAGAGCTTTCATCAGGCGGCACCCGGAGTACGCCGGGCTCGTCGGAGCGCGATGAGCACCGGCCGCGACCCCGCCCGGACCTACGCCACGGATGCGATCGCCGTCGAGTGGGAGCCGAGGCTCTGCATCCACACCGAGAACTGCGTTCGCGGCCTGCCGCAGGTCTTCGACGGGTCGCGGCGGCCATGGGTGCTGGTCGACGCGGCCGACGCGGACGCCGTCGCGGCGACGGTCATGACCTGCCCCACGGGTGCCCTGCACTTCCGCCGCCTCGACGGGGGCGCGGAGGAGGAGCCGGCCGCCGAGACGACGATCGAACCGCGGCCGAACGGGCCGCTGTTCGTCCGCGGAAAGGTCCGGATCGTCGACTCCGAAGGCGAGCTGATCCGCGAAGACACCCGGGTTGCGCTCTGCCGCTGTGGCGCCTCGAGGAACAAGCCGTTCTGCGACGGCAGCCACCGCGACGTCGGCTTCACGGCCTGAGTCAGGCGAGCGCGAGCTCGGCAGCCTCGTCGCGGGTCATTGCCCGGCCCTCCTCACGAGCCGCCTCGAGCTCGGCGTCCGGCACCATGTGGATGGCCGCTTCATACCGCTCGCGGTCTTCGGGGTGGAGCTGCGCCTCGCCGCTCGTCCCGATCGCGTCGACGGCGCCCCACAAGCGGCCTGCGCGTTGGGTGTCTCCCGCAACCGCGGCAATCACGGCCAGCAGCGCAAAGGCGTAGACGACCGTCGGCGTGTTGCCCAGCTCGTGTGCAAGCGACAGGCATTGGCGGCCGAAGGTGCCCGCGCGGTCGAGGTCGCCTTGCTGCAACGCCATGTCCGAGAGCTCGCCCAGGGCGCCCGCCTCCCACCACGAGTCGCCGGACTCGCGCGCCAGCTCGAGTGTCTCCTCGGTCATGGTGACCGCGAGCTCACGGTCTCCGCGGCGCCACTCGTCAGCAGCGATCTTCGACAGCGGATAGAGGCTGCCCGGCCCATCGCCCAGCTCCCGGAGCAAGGCGAGGCTCTCGTCTGCGAGCTCCCGCGCCTTCGCGTGGTCGCCGGCAAGGGCGTAGGGCGCGGCGAGCCGATCGAGCATGCGGGCGACGTTCAGCCGGTCTCCCACTTGCCGGAAGAGGTCGAGGGCCTCCTCGAAGTAGACCTTCGCCTGGTCATAGGCGCCGGTGAAGAAAACCGTGCTCCCAGCCCACATGAGCCCGCTCGCGCGCAGGTCGGCCGGCGCGTCGGGCGCGGCTTCGAGCGCTTCAC
>JAWVDL010000126.1:0-8522 GCA_033857355.1 Gaiellaceae bacterium
CGGCTTCTCGATCAGCGCGAGGCGGTCGCCGTTGAAGACGAAGAACGTGAAGTCGTGGCGGCGGTGCGGATTGAACCCCGCGAGCGCGAACTCCCGCTCGCCGACCTCGCCCTCCCAGGGGAGGAGCACTGGGTCGCCGTAGCGTTCGCGGAGCGGCGCGAGCGCCGCCTCGTCGATATGCACTAGAGGTGCCTCAGCAGCTCGAGGAACCCTGGAGGCCCGTCGACGACCACGTCGGCCCGCTCGCGCAGCTCCGCCGGGCCCTCGTCGGCTGCGACCGCGACCCGCACTGCGAGCTCGAGTCCGTCGAGCGCGTCGAAGCCGTCCAGGTCGGTCGTGTCGTCGCCTGCGTACAGCGCGCGGCCGAGGCCCCGCTGCGACAGGAGCTCCCGCACGGCCGTCCCCTTGTCGGCGTCGATCGGCGGTAGGAGCTCGAGCACCTTGCGGCCGAAGCGGGCGCGTAGCCCGACTGCGACCGCCTGAGCGGCGATCTTCTCGAGCTCGGCCCGCGCGGAGTCCTGATCCGGAGCGGTTCGGTAGTGGAACGAGGCCGTGAGTCCCTTGTCCTCGACGGGCCAGTCCACGCCGGCGGTGAAGCGCTGCAGCGTCGTGCGCCAGCGCTCCGCGTCGGGCGCGGTCTCCAGTCCGTGCGAACCGGCGTAGGCGAGCCCCGGGACGCCGACTATCCGGGCCGCGTCGGCGGAGGTCCTGCCGCTGATCGCGGCGACGAGGGCATACCGCCCGGCCAGGCGCTCGAGCTCGGCGCGCGTCTCCTCGGGAACGGCCGCATCCTCCGGGCGTGCGACGATCGGAGCGAGCACGCCGTCCACGTCGAGACAGAGCGCCGCGCGCTTCGGCTCGCGCGCGAGCTCCTCGAGCAGGTCGTCGGCGGACACCCGGCCTAGGATACGGCGGTGCGGCTGGTCCTCATCGGTCTCGTCGCAGGCTTCTTCAGCGCCCTCTTCGGGGTCGGCGGCGGCCTCGTGATCGTCCCCTTGTTGCTCCTGGTCGCCCACTGGGAGGAGCGGCCTGCGATGGCGACGTCGCTCGGCGCGGTCGGCGTGACCGCGCTCGCGGGAACGATCCTTTACGCGCTGCACGGCAAGGTCGAGCCTTCCTACGCCGCGCTCGTCGGCTTGCCCGCGGCGTTGGGCGTGGTGGCGGGGGCCGCCTTGCAGCAACGGATCCGCCGGCGGGGGCTCTCGCTGCTCTTCGCCCTCCTGCTCCTGGGCGTCGCGATCGAGCTGCTGTTTTCCCCGCCCCGGCTGTCGGAGTCGTTCGGGCTCGCCGTCGTCCTCGGCTTCGCGGCCGGGATCCTCGCGGGCCTCTTCGGTGTCGGCGGCGGGATCCTGTTCGTGCCGACGCTGCTTGCGCTCGGACTCAGCCAGCTCCACGCAGAGGCGACGTCGCTCATGGCGGTTCTTCCGACGGCCGCGGTCGGCACGTGGCGCCAGTCGCGATACGGGAACGTACGTTGGCGCTCCGCGGGCCTTCTCGGCTTGTCCTCGATCGCCGGCGCCGAGGGCGGCATCCTCGTGGCCACCCGCCTGCCAGAGGACGTCCTCCGCCGGCTGTTCGCGGTGTTCATGCTCTGCGTCGCGGCGCAGCTCGCCTGGCGCGCAAGACGCGCTTAGACTGAGCGCGTGGCCGAGCTCGACGAGATCTGGCTCCCGCTCGTCGACGAGCCGATCGGCTCGATCGTCCAGCAGATCCAGGAGGAGCACCCCGAGCTGGAGCGCCTGATCGGGTCGCCGCGGCGTGTGCTCGCGTTTCGCACGTTCGCGTACATCCGCGTCGGCCTCATGCTCGGGCAGCTGCTGTTCGACAACGACCTCCCGCCCTACGACGGCTCCGAGAGCTGGATCGACGTGCTGCTCAAGGATCCCGCGCATCACGAGGCGCTCGCAAACGAGGTGCGTGCCGTCGCGCAGGAGATCGCGGCCGACCCGGCGTTCGCCGACGAGGAGCCGCTAGGCCCGGACGAGGACGCGAAGGAGCGTTTCCGCGCCTTCGTCCGAGAACAGCTGAAGTAACCACGGCGAGATCCAGCCGCGCGCCGTGATGGGCTGCATAATGGGGCGCGTGTTCAAGCGGGTCCCGGTCGTCCTGGCGTCCGTCCTGGTGCTCGCCGCGGGATCTGCTCCCGCCGGCGTCGGCTCCGGCGCGGCTCCCGGCAGCGCGGCCGCGCACGCCTGGGGCGTGCGGATCGTCGAGGCCTCCGGCACCGCCTCCGGGACGCAGGAGATCTCGGCGCCGCCGCAGACTGCCGGCTTCATCGGCCCGTTCACGTCGGGCTCGATCGTCAGCACCGGCTCCGGCAACGCGTACCTGTCCGCCGACACCGGCACGACGGCCAACGCGAGCGCCTCCCTGACGATCTCCGACATCTCCCTGTTCGGCGGCGACCTCACCGTCGCGAGCGTCGTCGTGAAGGCCGAGGCGACCGCGAAGCAGGGCTCCGCCTCGGGCGACTTCCCCGGAGCGGTGGTGAACGGGGTGACCGTGCTGGGCCAGCCGGTCGCCTCGGGCGCGGGGACGATCCAGCTCGGCGACTGGGGCTACGCGATCATCCTCGGCCAGGGCGCCACCCAGCAGACGACTTCGAGCTACCGCGGCTACGTCAGCGGCCTCGAGGCGCACGTCACCGCAGACCACAACGGCGTTCCCGCGGGAACGACCGTCCAGATCGGCTACGTCGACGTCGAGGTGGACGCGCCGACGGGCCAGGCCGCGACCCCCGAAAAGTCGCCCAAGCCCCCGAAGCCGATCAAGCCGGGCGGGAACGCCCCGAGCAGCACGATCAAGCCGCCCGAGCCGCCGTCGAACGGGATCCCGCTGCCTCCTCTCGGCAGCTCACCTCCGCCGGGCTCGCATCCCAAGCTGGGCGGCGTCGGGTACGTCTTCCCGGTCTTCGGCCCCTCGTCGTTCGTGGACACCTTCGGCGCGCCGCGCGGCGACGTCAGCGGGGGCTGGCACCACGGGGACGACATCTTCGCGCCGCTCGGAGCGCCGATCGTCGCGGTCGCGACCGGCACCGTCTTCTCGGTCGGCTGGAACAACGTCGGCGGCTATCGGCTCTGGCTCCGTGACCGCGTCGGCAACCAGTTCTACTACGCGCATCTCTCCGCCTACTCGCCGCTCGCGGTCAACGGTGCGCACGTGCACGCCGGCGACGTGCTCGGCTTCGTGGGCAACTCCGGCGACGCGCAGGGAACCCCGTACCACCTCCATTTCGAGGTCCACCCCGTGCAGTACCTCGGCTATGGCTACAACGGCGCAGTCGACCCGACCGGCTACCTGCTGGAGTGGCAGCACCTCCAGGACGTCCGGTTCTCGGCCGCCGAGGGTTGGGCCCCAACGCCGAACGCCAACTCGCGCGCGCCTCAGCCGGGCGCGATCCTGCTACAGGTGCGGGACATCTCGAGCGCGAGCGGGCTCGAGCCCGACTCGCTGAAGCGCGCGCTTGCGCCCGTCACGCACGAGGGCGAGGGCGGGATCCTGCAAGCGCCCCGCCCGCCGAGTCAGACCGGCCCGGCGGCAGCATCAGCCGCCGCCAGGCACAGGTCCTAGGAGCCGTTCGAGCCGCTGCCGGCGGTGGAGCTGTCTCCGCCGTACGTGAAGTCGTCGCTCGAGCCGAAGACCTTGTCGGAGACCCACTTCCGGGTCTGCGGGCCCGTCATCGGGTTGAACAGGATTCCCAGCGTGATTCCGGCGAGCAGGAGCGTGGAGTTGCGGCCGCCATGGTCCTTCTTGCCCTGGACCCGGTCGGCTGCCGTGCGCAGCTCGTCGAGCGCCTTCTTCAGGTTGTCCTGCATGTCCTTGTCGGTCGCGACGCGCTTGGCGACCGTCGTCACGCCGCGGTTGCCGATCAGCTCGTCGTACACTTCCTTCGCGGCTGCGAACGCCGTCATCACGTTGTCGCGCAAATCCTCGTCATGCATCGCGCGATCGATGTACGGCTTCACGTCGCCGGCGCGATCGATCACCTTGTCCTTCGTCTTGGCCATTCTGGGGGTTTCCTTTCGTTTGCTGTCCGCCCTGGCCTTTTTACCCCGCTTCCGTCAGGGCAAACAGGCAATTTTGGTCCTGAGCCTGCTTGTCCTGGCGGGTTGCGGGGGCGGAGCGGCGGCGCCTGCGCCCCAATCCGTGACCGGCGACGGCTACAAGTTCGCGGCTCCTGCCGGCTGGCGCGTCATGCACGCCGGCCGAACGACGAGCGCCGAGAACGGCAAGCAGCTCGTCTCGGTGACCGTCTTTCCGCTCGGTCGGCCCTTCCGGCCTGCACTCTGGGGCAAGACGGTGCCGGAGCTCGACAAGGTCGCGGCGCAGCTCGCGACCCAGCTCGGTGGGCGGATCACTTCCCGGGCGGGAGTGACCCTCGGCGGCCGGCGCGCCCGTACCTACGACATCGCGTTCGTCGCCGGCGGGAAGGCTGTCGTAGAGCGAATCGGGTTCATTCTCGAGGGCCGGCGCGAGTACCAGCTCCTCTGCCGCTTCGTCGGCGACGATTCGGCCTGCAGGGACTTTCGGGCGAGCTTCAGGCTCGGCTAGCGGCCTGGCGGCCGGACCGCGCCGGCCGAAGGCGTCGCGGCGCGCGCTTGCCGTTCAGGGCAGTGTCGAGCACCTCGCCGATTGTCGAGGCGAGCACGAATTCGAGCCCTTCGCGCACCTTCTTCGGGAGCTCGTCGAGGTCGGGCTCGTTCTCCTTCGGGACGATCACCGTGTGGACGCCGATCCTCCGCGCCGCCAGCACCTTCTCGCGCACTCCGCCGACCGGCAGCACCTGGCCGGTGAGCGTGATCTCGCCTGTCATCGCCACGTCGTCCGAGACCGGGCGCCCCGTGACGAGCGAGACGATCGCGGTCGCCATCGTGACTCCCGCCGACGGTCCGTCCTTCGGCACCGCTCCGGCAGGGACGTGGACGTGCACGTCGTGGCGCGAGAACCAGTCCGGCTCGATCCCCAGCTGCACGGCATGGGCGCGCACCCAGGAGAGGGCCGCCTGCGCCGACTCCTGCATTACCTCGCCGAGCTGCCCCGTGACGACGAGCTTGCCCTCGCCGGGGTAAGCGGTCGCCTCGAAGAACAGGACGTCTCCGCCGACCGCCGTGACCGCGAGGCCGGTCGCGACGCCCGGGTCGGCCGTGCGCTTGCGCACCTCGTCGGGGAAACGCGGCGCTCCGAGCCACTCCCGGACGCGCTTCTCGTCGACCCGCAGCTTCTTGGCGCGGCCCTTCGCGATCTGCGTCGCCGCCTTGCGGCAGAGCGCGGCGATCCTGCGCTCGAGGTTGCGCACCCCGGCTTCGCGCGTGTACTCGCGGATGACCATCTGCAACGCCCGCTGGTTGAACGCGAGCTGGCCGCGCTGCAGGCCGTGCGCGTCGAGTTGCTTCGGGACGAGATAGCGCTTTGCAATTCCGAGCTTCTCGTCCTCCGTGTACCCGGAGAGCTGGATCACGTCCATCCGGTCGAGCAACGCCGGCGGCACGGTTTCGAGCTGGTTCGCCGTGCAGATGAACAGGACGCGCGACAGGTCGAACGGCAGATCGAGGTAGTGATCGCGGAAGCTCTTGTTCTGCTCGGGGTCGAGCACCTCGAGCATCGCGCTCGACGGATCGCCGCGGAAGTCCGAGCCCATCTTGTCGATCTCGTCGATGAGGATCACCGGATTCATCGACTCGGCGTCGCGCAGCGAGCGGATGATCGTGCCCGGCATCGCTCCGATGTAGGTGCGCCGGTGGCCGCGGATCTCGGCCTCGTCGCGCACGCCGCCGACCGACATCCGCATGAACTTGCGGCCCAGCGTGCGGGCGATCGACTGGCCCAGTGAGGTCTTGCCGACTCCGGGCGGGCCGACGAAGCAGAGGATCGGGCCGGAGAGGTCGTTCTTGAGCTTCGAGACGGCGAGGTACTCGATGATCCGCTCCTTGACCTTCTCGAGGTCGAAATGGTCCTCGTCGAGTGTCTTGCGGGCGGCCGTCAGGTCGAGGTTGTCCTTCGTGGTCTTCCCCCACGGCAAGGTCAGCACCCAGTCCAGATAGGTGCGGATCACCCCGTACTCGGCCGCCGCGGATGGCAGCTTCTCGAGCCGCGACAGCTCGCGCTCGGCAGCCTTGCGGACGTCCTCGGGGAGCTCGAGCTGCGCCAGCTGCTCGCGAAGCTCCTTGATCTCCGCCGCCTCGAGGTCGTCCTCGCCGAGCTCGTCCTGGATCGCCTTCATCTGCTGGCGCAGGAAGAACTCCCGCTGGCCCTTCTCCATCTCGGACTGCACCTGCGACTGGATGCGCGAGCCCAGCTCGAAGACCTCGAGCTCGCGGTTGAGGATCAGCGAGACCGCCCGCAGACGGGCCTCGACGTCCTCCTCCTCGAGCAGCGCCTGCTTCTCGTCGGTCTTCAGCCGGAGCGTGGACGCGACGAGGTGGCAAAGGGCGCTCGCGTTGTCGACGTTTGCCGCGGCGATCTCAAGCTCCTCGGGCAGGTACGGGACGAGCGCGATGATCCGTGCGAACAGCCCTTGGACGTTGCGCGTCAGAGCCTCCAACTCGGCGCTTTCGACCGTCACGTCCGGAAGCGCCTCGAACTCGCCGATGAGATAGGGATCCGCCTGGACGCACTCCTTCGCCCGGATGCGGTGGAGCCCTTGCACCAGCACGCGGAGCGTCCCGTCGGGCACGCGGATCAGCTTGTGGATGACGGCCGCCGTCCCGACCTCGTGCAGATCGTCCCAGGTGGGGATCTCGATCTCCGAGTCGCGGACGGTGACGAGCGCGAGCACGCGGTCGCCGGCCATGACGTCTTCGATCAGGCGCACCGAGCGCTCCTGGCCGATCGCGAGCGGTGTCATCGACTCGGGGAAGACGACGGTCTCCTTCAGAGGGAGGACCGCGAGCCTGCTCGGCACCTCGGTGTCGACCGGTGCCGCCCCTTCCTGGAGCAGCTCGGTCACGTGCTCCTCCGGATCTCGATCGCAACGCGCGTGTCGGGGGCCGCGCGCGGCGCGAAGGGCAGCACGATCGTCAGGAAGCCGTTCTCGTAGCGCGCCTGCGCCGCCTCGACGTCGACCGGAACGGACAGCGAGACGTGGCGCTCGAAAGCGCCGTAGTCGATCTCCATCTGCTCGTAGATCTGGCCGCCGACCTTCGGGCGCGGACGCTCGCCCGCGATCACAAGCGCGCGCCCTGTGGCGATCACGCGCACGCCTGCGGGATCGACGCCGGCCAGGTCGACGACGACGGTCAGGCTCGGTGGATCCTCCGTCCGGAAGCAGTCGATCTGCGGCCGGAACCCGCGGCGCAGACCGGAGAACGGAAAGACCTGCCAGAGATCGGCGAAGAGCTGTTCGATCTCCTCGGCCGCGTGCTCGATGTCGCGGCGTTTACCCATTGGTCTCACAGTACTCGGCTCGCCTGTTTTTGCCTGCCTTCCAGCCGTTGCTACGTTGAACGGATGGAGCGCTGGACTCGGTTCGTTCTGCGCCACCGCGCGTGGACGCTCGGCGTCTGGGGGGTCGTCCTCGTGGCCGGCGTGATCGCGAACACGGGCCTCTCGAAGCTGCTCTCAAACGAGTTCAGCGTTCCCGGAACCGACTCGGAGCGCGCGCGGGCGATCCTCAAGCAGGATTTCGGCCAGCGCGACGACGGCACGTACCTGGTGGTGTTCAAGGTCCCGAACGCGAAGGACCAGGCCGTGCGGCAGGCGCTCGAGGCGAAGCTGCGCGCCGCCGCCGCCGTGGTTCCGGGCGGGAAGGCGGAGGCCTTGCAGCCGGCGGGCCGGGACGTCCTGTTCGGAAACGTCACCTCCCCGCTCGCCCTGACGCAGGCGAAGAACTACACGGAGAAGGTCCGTGCGGCCATCGGTCAGCCGCCCGGCGCGAAGGCGTACGTGACCGGGCAGGCGGCGATCCAGACCGATCTCGATCCGATCTTCAAGAGCGACCTTGCGAAAGGCGAGGCGATCGCGCTGCCGATCGCGCTGCTGGTGCTGATCGCGGTCTTCGGCGTCTCGCTGGCCGTCCTGATCCCGTTCGTCTTCGCCGCGTGCACGATCTTCGCGACCCTCGGCATCGTCTTCGTCGTCGCGCATCGGATGTCGATGGCGATCTACGTCACGAACCTCGTGCAGCTGATCGGCCTCGGGATCGCGATCGACTATTCGCTGCTCGTCGTGTACCGCTTCCGCGAGGAACTGGCGCGCGGCCTCGACAAGGACGAGGCGATCGTGAAGACGATGGCGACCGCGGGCCGGGCGGTCGTCTTCTCGGGCGCGACCGTGGCTATCGGGCTTGCGCTGCTGCTGTTCATGCCCCTGCCCTTCATGCGCTCGATGGGCGTCGGCGGGTTTCTCATCCCGCTGATTTCGATCGGTGCCGCGGTGACGCTGCAGCCGGCGCTGCTCTCGGTCTGGGGCAGAAAGGGAATGAAGTCGGTCCTCTTCGGCGGCACGCCGTCCGAGACCCGCGGCTTCTGGCACTGGCTTTCGGGGAACATCATGCGCCGCCCTGTGGCGTTCCTCGCGGCCGGCGT
>JAWVDL010000127.1:0-3221 GCA_033857355.1 Gaiellaceae bacterium
ACGCGCCACGCCAGGTGCTCGCCGGTCGGCGGGATTCCGACCCACGGCGCCTTGTGCGTGCCGGTCACGCGCGCCTCTTCGCAGACGCCTTGCGGCCCGATCACGATGTCGGTCAGGTCGAAGTGGATGTCCGGGAACGCGGTGAGAAGCTCCGTGTAGAACCGAGCCGCACCTTCGTGGCCCTCCCAGCGATGGCCCGTCTGGGCCAGCTCGTAGACGCAGTCCTCGGTGAGGGTCGAGATGAGTCCGGGGAGGTCGCGATTGTCCTCGGCGATCGAGTGCTTCTTCCAGAGCTCGCGGATCGCGTCGTGCTCGGCCGGGTCGGCGTCGCGGCGGATCAGGTCGACGACCTCGTCGTGCTCTACGTGCTCCTGAAGTGGCTCCACAGCTCCTCCATCGTCGTCGCGCGGCCCCGCAAGTGCGTCAGATCGTACGGCGTCACGTTCACCGCGCGCACGATCCAACCGGAGTCACCCACGTCGAGGACGTCGATGCACGCCGGTGCCTGCTCGAGGTTGCCGAGGAACATGCGCCGGCCGGTCAGCGCGTACGAAAGGATCGCGCGGTTCACGCCCCCATGCAGGACTGCGAGCACGATGTCCCAGCTCGGGTCCGCAAGCAGCCGTTCGAGCGCGGGGATGACACGGTCGAAGAGCGAGCCGATCGTCTCACCGCCGAGGAAGCGCGTCTCCTCGGGGATCACACCGTCGAATGCGCCGACGTACGCCTGCTCGAGCTCCTCCGGCGGGATCTCCCCGAAGCGGCCCTCGAGCTCGCGGAGGTCGGGCCACGATTCGGGCTCGGCGGCAGGGGCGACGATCGCCGCTGTCTCGAGCGTGCGCGGCAGCCCGCTCGTGACCACCCGGTCGAACTCGATGCCCGCAAGCGCCCGCGCCGATGCCTTGGCCTGCTCGCGTCCCGCCGCCGTAAGCGGGACACCGTGCGGGTGGAGCGGTCGCCCCTCCGCGAAGTACGCCACCTCGGCGTGGCGCATCAGGTAGATCCGGCGCCGGCTCAATCGTAGAGCCGCAGGTAATCGGGGTTCGCGACGCGGAGCTTTGCGGCCACGTGCTCCTTCAGGATCGGGAGGGCATCCTCGGGAACGTCCCCGGCGCGGATCCGGGCCGCGAGCTCGCGGAGCTCGTCCGTGCTCAGCGTCTCCTCCACGGACTCGAGCTCCCGCCGGGCGATCCCGAGCGCGTTCATCGCGACGAGCGTGCGGAACTTCTGCCGCTGGTCGGTTGCGTTCGGCAGCACCTCGGTGGCCAGGAACTCCAGCACCGCCTCCAGGAGCTCTCCTGCATCGGGCCTGTCAGCCATGGGCCTCGATGAGATGCAAGAGCTCGTACTCCTTCTCCGCAGCGAGCCGCCCGAGGACCGCGAGCTCGACGCTTCGCTCGAGCCCGTTCAGGTGCCGCCGCGACTGCGTCAGCGACCCGACCGCCCACTTCAGGTTGCCGAGCACCTCCCACCACAGCACGTCCTCGACCGCAATCTCGCGGCCGGTCAGCTCGACGTAGCGCTCCAGGTACGGCTCGACCGCGCCGATCCCGCCCAGCCGCAGGTCGTCGCGGCCGAACCGCCACGCGCGGACGATCGGCCAGGCCACGTCCTCCGTCGGGTCGCCCAGGTGCGCGAACTCCCAGTCGAGCAGCGCCACCAGCCCGCGCTCCGAGACCACCACGTTTCCGAGCCGGAAATCGCCGTGGAGGACGACGCTCGGCAGCGGCTCGGGCGCGCTCTCGCGCAGCCAGGCGAGGCCGTACTCGATCGCCGGATGCGGCTCGCCGACCGTGTCGAGCTCGCCCTCGAAGCGCGACAGGACGTCCGCGCCGGTCAGGAAGGGCAGCCGGCCGGGCGGGATTGCGTGGATCTTGGCGAGCTCCTCCGCGAGCTGCACGTCGAGGCCGGGAGGCGGGTCGCGCACGATGCGGCGGCCGATCGTCTCCCCCTCCACCCGCTCCATCGCAAACGCCTCGCGGCCGCCCAGCTCGCCGAGGTAGGCAACCGGGTGTGGAACCTTCACGCCTGCCTCCTCCGCGGCCCGCAGCACCTCGAGCTCCTGCTCGAGCGGCAAAGTCGCCTCGTGGATGACGCCTCCCGCCGCGCGGCGCACGAGCAACCGCTCTCCGCCCGCGTCGACCGCCCACGCCTCCTTCGACGCGCCCCCCGCCAGCAGCTGCATCGACTCGACCTCGGCGCCGAGGCGCTCCGCGAGCTCGCCCGCCCACGGCGGGTGGGTCACGCGGACTGGCCGCCGTCCACGACCAGCGTCTGGCCGGTGACGTAGGCCGAGGCGGGCGAGGCGAGGAAGACGACAGCCCCCTTGAGGTCGTCCGGGCCGCCGAAGCGCCGGAGCGGGATCCGCTCCTCGAGCCCGGGCACGCTTTCGAGCACGAAGCTAGACATGTCCGATGGGAACCAGCCAGGCGCGATCGCGTTGACGCGAATCCCGTGCCGGGCCCACTTCCACGCGAGGTCGCGGCCGAACGAGATCACCCCGCCCTTCGTCGCGTGGTAGACGACGGTGTTCGTGACTTCTGCCGGTGCGCCGTGCAGCCCCGCGACCGACGCGATGTTCACGATCGAGCCTCCGTTCCCGGCGTCGATCATCGCGCGGCCCGCTGCCTGCGCGAACAGGAACACCCCGGTGAGGTTGACGTCCACGACCTTTTGCCAGCCCTCCAGAGGCATGTCCTCAGGGGGCGCACCCCAGACGGTGCCCGCGTTGTTCACGAGGAGGTCGACGCCGCCGAGCTCCTCGCGCGCGCGCGCGACAACAGCACTGACCTGCTCCGGGTCACGCACGTCGCACGCGAGCGCGAGCGTGCGCACGCCGAGCTTCGACAGCTCCTCCGCGGCCGCCTCACAGCGCTCGACCCGCCGAGCGCACAGGACGAGGTTCGCGCCCGCCTCCGCGAGACCCTCGGCCATCTGGCGGCCGATCCCGCTGCCGCCCCCCGTGACGATCGCGGTCTTCCCCGACAGGTCGAAGAGCTCGAGCGACTTCGTCACAGCACCAGCTCCGCCATCGTCCGCAGCGCGTTCACGTCGTGCGTCGAGCAGAGCAGCGTCGTCGCGCCCGACTCGCGCCAGGCGTCGAGCCGGTCCGCGATCCGCTCGCGCGACCCGACGAGCGCCACGTCGTCGACGAGGGCGTCCGGCACCGCTGCGATCGCCTCGCGCTGCTTGCCGTCGAGGTAGAGCTGCTGGATCTTCTC
>JAWVDL010000128.1:0-2809 GCA_033857355.1 Gaiellaceae bacterium
ACGGCCCGGAGGCGGTTTCCGCCGCCGTGGACCTCCGTCCCGACGTCGTCGTGCTGGATTTCAGGCTCCCGGGAATGGACGGCGTGCAGGTGACCGCCGCTGTGAAGTCCGCGTGCCCCGAGACCGCAGTCCTGTGCCTGACCGCAACGGCCAGCGGCGCCGAGACCGACGCGCTCATGGCCGCGGGCGCGGTCGCCTGCCTGCGCAAGGATCAGGAGCTGGACGAGATCGTCGCCGCGATCCACAGCGCCTCGGCCGGCCGGCTCGCGCGCGCCGAGTAACCCGTGGAGCTCACCGCAGCGAACACGGCGATCGTCGTCGACTCCACAGCGGATTTCCCCGAGGCGCCGGATCGGTTCCCCAACTGGCGGATGGTCCCGCTGTACGTGCGCTTCGGCGACCAGAGCTACCGCGACTACGTCGAGCTCGGCCCCGAAGCGTTCTATGCGCGCCTGCGCACGGCCGACGAGCTGCCGACGACGTCGCAGCCGACGCCCGGCGACTTCCTCGCCGCCTACGAGCAGCTCGGCGACTACGACCGGATCTACTCGCTGCACATCTCCACAAGGCTGTCCGGGACCTACGAGAGCGCGCGCACCGCGGCCTCCGAGCTCGGCGACAGGGTCCGGATGGTCGACACCGAGACCGCCTCGGCGGCCATCACGATGCTCGGTCTCGCGATCCAGCGGCGACTCGAGCGGGGAACGACCGACGCGGAGATCGCGGCGCTGATCGACCGCTACAAGGACGAGCACCGGCTGCTCTTCACCGTCGACACGCTCGAGTTCCTGGCCAAGGGCGGCCGCATCGGCCGCGCCGCGAAGTTCGCCGGGCAGATGCTTCACATCAAGCCGATCCTGACCATCGAGGACGGGGAAGTCCTGCCGCTGAAGCGCGTGCGGGGCAACCAGAAGGCGATGCAGGAGTTCGTGAGCCAGTTCAAGGACGGCTCGAGCGACGCACGGGAGCTGCGCGTCGGGATCGCCCATGCGGACGCGCCCGAACGGGCCGAGGCTCTCGTCAAGATGGTGCGCGAGGTGCGCCCGCAAGCCGAGATCGAGACGGTGACGACGCTCGGAGCCGTCGTCGGCACGCATGCGGGGCCGGGTACCGTCGGGTTCTTCTGGTTCACCGACGATTCCTGATTCCGTCCGGACCGGGACCTACACTCACCGTGTCCTGGCTGCGTCGATGACAGCCACCCGTCTCCCGGCGGGCTTCTCCGGCGTGGACCCGCCTGCGGTCTGGCCTCCCACGCGCGGCCGGCCGCGCCCCGAGGCGCTGGCGCGACCACTCGACGCGCTCCCGGGCGTGGGGGCGAGCCTGCGGGGGAAGCTTGCGAAGCTCGGCCTGCGCACGGTTCGCGATCTCCTCGAGCACCGGCCCTTCCGCTATGAGCCCGCTGCGCCGGTGCGGCGGATTGCAGACCTCGTGCCGGACGAAGAGGTCATCGTCGTCGGCGAGGTGCTCGACATCTCGGAACGCCGGCGAGGCAGGTTGAAGATTCTCAAGGCCAAGATTGGCGACGACAGCGCCCAGATCTCGGCGACCTGGTTCAACCAGCCGTGGCTGTTGACGCAGCTCGCGCCGGGAACGCGCGTCCGCCTGCGAGGCAAAGCCGACCGCTATGGCTTCGCTGTTCGCGCGCACGACTTGGGCGACGCCATGGCCACCGCCGACTTCGCCCCGGTCTATCCGGCCACGGAGGACGTCCCGCAGAAGCGGATCCGCGACCTCGCCGGCGCGGCGCTCGAGCATGCGCGCGATCTCGCCGATCCCCTGCCCGCCGAGCTCAAGGTGCGCGAAGGGCTGCCGCTGCGCGCCGATGCGCTGCACGCGCTCCATCGCCCGCGCACCGAGCAGGAGGCGGAGGAGGGCCGGCGCCGGCTCGCGCTCGACGAGCTGCTCGTGCTCCAGCTCGGGATCGCGCGCCGCGTGCGCGACCGCGAGCGGACGCTGGCCCCCGCGCTCGGCGAGCCGGGCGAGCTGATCGCGCGGTATCGCGGGGCGCTCCCGTTCGAGCTCACGCCCGACCAGGAGTCGGCGATCCGGGAGCTCGACGCCGATCTGACCCGCACCGTTCCGATGCAGCGGCTCCTCCAGGGCGACGTCGGCTCGGGCAAGACGGTCGTCGCTCTCTACGCGCTGCTACGTGCGGTCGAGGCAGGCCGCCAGGGTGCGCTGATGGCGCCCACCGAGACGCTGGCCGAGCAGCACTTCCTCACCGTCGAGGAGCTCTGCCGCGAGCTCGGCGTGACCGTCGTGCTGCTCACGAGCGCGCTGCCTGCGAAGCAGCACGCGGCCGCGCGCGCGCAGATCGGCTCGGGAGAGGTGCAGGTCGCCGTCGGAACCCACGCGCTCATCCAACGTGAGGTCGAGTTCGCAGATCTCGCGGTCGCCGTCGTCGACGAGCAACACCGGTTTGGCGTAGAGCAGCGCTCGGCGCTGACCCAGAGCCGCTCGCCGCACGTGCTGCACATGACCGCCACGCCGATTCCGCGCACGCTCGCGCTCACCGTCTACGGCGACCTCGCCGTCACCGAGATCGCGCATCCGCCCGCGAGCCGCAAGCCGATCGTGACGAGCTGGGTGACCGAGGAGCGCAGCTCGGCGGCGTACCGGCGCCTCCAGGGCGTGCTGCGCGAGGGGCGCCAAGCGTACGTCGTCTGTCCGCTGATCGAAGAGTCGGAGACGTCGTCGGCGCGCGCGGCCGAGCAGGAAGCCGACCGTCTGCGCCGCGCCGAGCTGAAGGACTTCCGCGTCGGCTGCCTGCACGGGCGGCTCCGTCCGGCCGACCGGCGCGAGCTGA
>JAWVDL010000129.1:0-3263 GCA_033857355.1 Gaiellaceae bacterium
AGCGCGCGACCGTACGAGAACGAGAGCTGCCACGGATGCGGCCCGAGCTTGTTCATCGCGTTCAGATGCTCGGTCGCGTCCTCGTCGGACTGGCCGCCGGAGAGGAAGACGACTCCCGGAACCGCGGCGGGGACATGCCGCGTGAAGCAGCGAATCGTCTCGTGCGCGACCTCGTCGGCGCCGGCGCGGTCGGACGCGTCGTAACCGGAGAGCACCATGTTCGGCTTGAGCAGCGTCCCTTCGAGCTGAACCTTCTGGTCGGCGAGCTCGGTGAAGACCGCGAACAGCACGCGAGACGTGACGTGGAAGCTGCGCTCGATCGTGTGGTCGCCGTCCATGAGCACCTCGGGCTCGACGATCGGCACGATCCCGGCTTCCTGGCAGAGCGCCGCGTACCGGGCCAGCGCGTGCGCGTTCGTCCACATGCAGTACTCGCTCGGGAGCGTGTCGGAGATCGAGTAGGTCGCACGCCACTTGGCGAAGCGCGCGCCGAGCTCTCGGTACTCCTCGAGACGCTGGCGTAGCCCGTCGAGGCCCTCGGTGATCGTCTCTCCCTCGGCGAGCGCCAGAGGCTTCGCGCCCTGGTCGACCTTGATCCCCGGGATCACGCCCTTGCTCTCGAGCAGCTTGGGGAACGGTGTGCCGTCGGCGGACGACTGGCGGATGGTCTCGTCGAAGAGGATGACGCCGCTGATGTACTCCTCGGCTCCTTCGGTGGTGAAGAGGAGATCGCGGTAGGCGCGCCGGTTCTCCTCGGTCGACTCGACGCCGATCGGGTCGAAGCGCTTCTTGATCGTCCCGTCGCTTTCGTCGGCGGCGAGGATGCCCTTGCCCTCGGCGACGAGCGCCTGTGCGGTTGCTTCGAGTTCGTGTGCAGCCATTTTCTCCTCGTCCTTCCTCTGCTCTCAGTGTCGGCAAAAGTATTTCGGTTCCGCGCTCCGCGTGCGGCGCCGCACTGTCCGTTCGGGACAGTTCACTTCCGGGTTCGCGCTGTTTAGGATCGGCGGCCGGAGGGGTGACGCTGCGGCGGTTGCCCCTCCGGTTTAGTTCGAGTCGCTCGACTGGCCGGTCAGGAGCTTTTGCGCTGCGGCGAGCTCGCTCGCCGTCGCGGGCTGGATCGTGCCGGCGCTGATCCAGACCGCAGGATGGATCTCGCGCCAGCCGTGCCGCTCGTCGTCGACCCAGGAACCGACGATCCAGACGCGCTGGCCGGCCTCGGGGATCGGCACCCGCGCGCGGTCCTGTGGGATCACCTCGACGACGAGGTCTCCACCGACCGCGGCGTTCCCGTCGGAGACGAGTTCCGGGTCGTCCGGGCGCAGGTCGATGTGGACGTCGCCGTCGAACTGCTCGAACTTGACCTTGTCGACGATCCCGCTGACCACGCGGCACTTGCTGCGGACATGCAAGCGCGACGGGTGGTAGACGCCGGCGAGGGGATGATCCGAGCGGCAGTACGGCGACGGCGGCGGCGCCGCGCGGCGGATGCTGCATCCGACCACGAGCGCGGCCAGTACCACGAACAGGACGACAAGCGGCCGCATCCCTCGATCCTGCCTGTGCAGCCACCTCGCGCCAAGAGGCCTCTGCGGACACGTCGAGCACGGCGATTTCCTGGTGAAGTCGTTCGGAAATTGAGCTTTTCTGTTCTAAGCTTCCCGCGGGGTGAGTGCAAGATCTGCGGCTGGTAGGCACATCGGCGATGTCGCGTCGCGCATTCTGTGCGTCCTCTGCGGGTCCCTCGTGCTGGCGATGGGCCTCACGGTCGCGTTCGTCGTAGCGCCTTCGGCGACGGGGACGCCGAACCAGGACACCACCCCGCCCACCAGCCCCGATCCGCCCCCGCCTGCGCCCGACCCGGCACCGGTCCCGAAGCCGGCTCCGAAGCCCACGCCCGCCCCGAAGCCGGCGCCGGCCCCAACGCCGAAGCCAACACCCGTCCAACCGGCCCCGAGCCGGGCACCCACGAACGCTCCGACCTACACGCCACCGGCGACAACCTCGGCCCCGCAGTCGAGCGCCGTCGTCAAGACCAAGCGAGTCACCCACAAGGTGAAGCGCAAGAGCGCGCGGAAAAAGCCGCCCGCGAGCGGCGTGCTGGCCGCCAACGCAACTCGCGTTCGAGACGTTCGGGCGATCGTCCCGCTCGCGCCCCCCGCGCTGGTTGCTTCAACGCCGGCGGGTGGGGCCCTGGGTGCGGCGGTGATCTTCGTCACGGCGCTGATGGGGATCGCGGTGCTTCTGATCGGCTTTGTCGCCGTGCCGATGACGTTCATCCGATCGCGTGCGCTGGCCCACGTCCGCTGGGCCTATGGAAGCGGGATCGGGACCGTCGGCTGCGCGCTGCTCCTGATCGCTCTGGCCACCCTCGCCCTCAGCCACGGTGGTCGCTGATGCGAATCTGGCGCGTCCTTCGGCTCGTTCCCGTCGGCGCAGTCGTCGCAGCTGTGGTCATCACGAGCTCCGGCGCGCGGCTGAGCGAATCGTCGGCGCTTCAGGTCAGCGTGGCCCCGGTCGAAGCCGTCGACGGCACCGGCGCCGACGTCACCTACTCGGTCAAGGCGTGGGATCCCGCTCCGCCGAACGAACCCCTAGCGGCAACGTGCGACCACCCCGACGGTGGCGGGGGCAGCGGTGACTTCCCGCTCACCGACCACTTCCCGGTCGGCGACACGCCCGCGAGCTGCTCGACCACGACGAAGGCGGGAGATCCGGTCACCGTGAACTTCACGGTCACGGTGCAGGACACGACGGCACCGACGGTCACCGTCCCGTCGGATATCGCGGTGGAGACTTCGAGCTCGTCCGGAACGGCCGTCCCGTACGGGCCCGTCTCGGCAACCGACGCGGTCGACGGGAACGTGATTCCGACCTGCGATCACGAGTCGAACAGCACCTTCCCGATCGGCTCGACGACGGTGACCTGCTCGGCGACTGACGTCCACACGAACACGGGGCAGGCGTCGTTCACGGTCACCGTCACTCTGGCCGCCGACACGACGCCACCGGCTCTCACCTTGCCGTCCGACTTCGCAGTCACCACCGAGAGCGCGTCCGGGAAGACCGTCTCGTACACGGCTTCGGCCGAGGACCCCGACGATCCGGTCACGGCGTTCAGCTGCAGCCCCGCTTCGGAAAGCCTGTTCCCCGTCGGCGACACGGTTGTCTCGTGCAGCGCGGACGACTCGCATTCGAACCATGCGTCCGGCAGCTTCACGATCACGGTCAACCTGGTCGACAAGACTCCGCCCGTGGTCACGGTG
>JAWVDL010000130.1:0-2522 GCA_033857355.1 Gaiellaceae bacterium
CACGAGCACGGAGAGCGCCATCATCAGCCAGATCCCGGCACGTCTGTCGCGAGGGGTGCCGAGCGCGAGCATCGCGAGACCCCCGGCCACCGCGACGAGCAGTACATACGGAACGTTCCAGTAGTCGAGGATTGCCGCCTTCCACAGCGCCAACGCGACGACGAGCGCGAGCGTCGTCCCGGCGGCGACGGCCCACCCGCGCTCGGCCCCCCGAAGCCGCCGGCGCGCGACCAACATGCCCGCAACGGCGAGCACGCCCGCTCCCGGCACGCCGATCTTCAGCAACGGCGGCGCCGGGCTGAACCACGGAAGCGCAACGAGCTCGAGCATGCCGACAGCGACGAGCCAGGCGGCGGCGAAAACCGCTGCAGCCGCCACACCGCCCGGCCGCTCCCGCTCGGCGCGCTCCCCGAGCGCCAGCAGCCCTCCCGCCCCGAGCACGCACGCTGCCACGTAGCCGTAGTGGCTGAAGATGATCTGGCTCGCTCCGAACTGCGACCCGAGGAAGAACGGCACGAAGCCGACGGCGAGAACGCAGAGGAGCAGAAGCTCCGTCCGTCCGAGCCGGCTTCGCGCGGCGATCGTCGGGACCGCCGCGAGCGCGCCGTAGCTCGCGAACGGCGCCACGAGCACGGCGACCCCCCAGAAAAGCGGTCCCGGCACGCCGCCGAAGCCTCGTCGCCACTCTGCGAGCTGCGGCATCGCCCGCGCTGTCCTCAACGGATCGAGGCGGAGACCGCCGTAACCAGCGTGCCGGTACATCCACGCGTAGAAGACGGCGAAGACGCCGGAGACGACTCCGAACGCGGTCACGGCCGGCCGCTCGAGCCGGCGCGTGCGCCAGAGTCGAAGCAGCAGGTAGATCGCAAGCGCGCCGCCGAGGACGGGGATCGTCGGCGTCTTCGCGCCGAAGGCTCCGCCGAGGAGCAATGCAGCCGCCGTCCAGCGCCCCCTCGCGTCCCGAAACGGCTCGGGCGAGCGGATCAGCTCGCAAACGAGCAAGAGCGCAGGGAGAAAGAACGCGAGCCCCAGGAGAAAGCTCGGGCTCTCCCACCACGAGGTGCCGAAGTATCCGAGGAAGGGGTATCCGTTTCCGGCCTGGGAGTCGAGCTCGCCGACCCCGACCGCGAGAGCTGCGGTCAGCGGACCTGACCAGGCGCGGCCGACGAGGCGCCGGCCCACCAGCGCGAGCTGGAGCACGACGAGGATCGTCAGCGAGATCGGGAAGAGCCGCAGGAGGAGCAGCACCGGCTCGAGGCCGGTGACGTTCGACGTCGCGGCCATGTCCAGGTGCGACCAGACCTGGTACCACAGGCGAATACCGGAGACGTTGGCGTCGGTGAGCGGCCAGTGGTGCTTGGCCTCGCCGATGATCGTCAAATGCCAGGAAAAGTCGCTGATGTACGAGACCCCGGCGGCTTTCCAGGGCAACGGGAAGACCTCGAACAACCCACCGGCTATGAAGAGCAGCGCCAGCACGCCGATTCCCGCTGTCGCAAAGGACTCGAGGGGCGGTACCCGGATCGGCGCGATGCCCGGGCGGCGCCACATCAGGAGTCCTACAAGCAGTAGCAGCGCCGGGATCGGGTAGAAGCTGAAGAGCCCACGGACGCCGAGCGCGGAGGCGGCGATGAACGCGCAGATCTCCAGCGCGTACCCGAGCGCCCAGCCGATCGCGACGAGCTCGAGGGCCGGGCGCCTCCCGAGCAGCAGCCACGCGAGGCCGCATCCCGGCCCGATGACGAACCCGAGCTCGTAGCCCGCGAACCGCAGCAGATCGCCCAGTCCGACATCGGCCGCGAGGCAGATCGCCGCTGCCGCGAGCACGACGACCGCACCGGCCGCGAGTGTGGCGCGCCAGGGGCTCACGGGTGGTGAGCATACGGCGCGCCCCCCGGCCCGTTTCGACCGGCAGGCGCGCAGGGAAGCGGTGGGCTACGCGGCTTCCGGCACCTCGACGAACGCCGCCGCCTCGTGGGCGCGCTTGCGCGACGGGATCGCGAACGACGCAGCCGAGCCGGCGAGCACGAGCGCGGCGCCGATCCAGAGCGCGGGCGTCATGCCGTGCACAAACGACGGGCCGGAGGCGTAGCTGCCGTAGTGCGACCACACCGATGCCAGCACCGCGACGCCGAAGACGCCGCCAAGCTCGCGGATCGCGTTCTGGCTTCCCGAAGCCTGGCCCTCCTCCTCAGGGCGCACAGCCGAGAGGACCACGTTTGCGACGGGTGCCCAGAAGAGCGCCATGCCGATCCCCGAGATCACGAACGGGCCGACGAGCGACAGGTACGGCACCGTCGCGGTCGAGACCGTCGCAAGCCACGCGAGGCCGGACGCCTGCAGGACGAGCCCGACGCCCATCAGCCGCTGGCCCCCGATCCGGTCCGAGAGCGCACCGGCGATCGGCGCGACGAACATCGGCATGATCGTCCAGGGCAGGATCCGCAGTCCCGAGCCGAGCGGCGAATAGCCCTGCACGGTCTGGAAGAACTGCGACAGCAGGAAGATCGAGCCGAACATCC
>JAWVDL010000131.1:0-3198 GCA_033857355.1 Gaiellaceae bacterium
GGCGGTTCTGAATGCGATCGCTTGATGCATGCGGACGATCTCCTCGTAGGCGCGCGCGTCGCCGCGCCGGGCGCGCTCGACGAGCTCTGTCTCTTCCAGTGGACGGCCCTCCACTGCCGCTACTACAACGCGCAAGACATCCTGGTTCCAGAAGTCCCGTGCAGACAGACAACAGTTTTGTTGTCATCTGAGTTCAAAGGTGGGATCATCGCTGGTGGAATCGTCGCTCCACACAAGGAGAGGGGGCAGCGAAGATGCTGCGCATGGAAGTGGACATCATGTCCGGTCGACCAAACCCCGAATGGATCGTCACGGACGCGGGGGTCACAAAGGAGCTCCTCGACGCCGTGAGCGAAGCGCGGGGGGTGACCGCAAAGATCGGCGCCGGCCATGCCGGCTTGGGCTTCCGCGAGTTGCGCGTGACGCTGATGGAAGACGACCCGCGGCGGCGGCGAGGAGTTCCGCGTGAATTCGCGCTCGCCTCCACGGCGGCCGAAGATTTCAAAACGTCAGGCAAGCTGGCGCGCCGGTTCATCGAACAGATGACGCGCCACGCCAATGTCACGCTCGTCTCGCACGCGTCGACACCGCTCACGCCCAAGATCCGAGACGCCGTCCTCGAGGAATTCGACCGGTACCTCACCCGACCGCCGAAAGACCGGCTTCCCAAGCAGCGCAAGGGGCCGAACGCGTTGCGGACGACGATCAACGACCCACGCTGTACGCAATGCCAATACGAGATCAGCCAGTTCAATCCAGCGTTCTGGAACACGCCGTACGTCATGCCGCGCAACAATTGTTACAACTACGCGAGGGACTGGCGGACGGACACATTTGCCCAGCCTGGCCGTGCACACGGCGCTCAGACCTCCACCATGGCGTGCAACACGGTTACCGCCGCAGCGATGGCCGACGGCATCGTCCAGAGGTGCAACTGCCAGCCGGCCTCCCAGTACCCTCGTCGAATGATGGCGCTCGTCATCTGGCCGGGAGTCGACTACCACTGGTACCGCCAGCAGCAGGGAGGATTCTGGGGCCACAAGCCTGGCGGGACGGCGGCTCGCAACACCGACAACAACGGTGTTGTGATCACGAACCCGGAAACCTGCGCCCGCGGCGGCTACACCAACTTCTGCGGCTACTTCTATGCCGGGCTCTCAGTGGTGATCAACTGATCGTCAGGCGATGGTCGTCGAGCTAGACGTGTTCAGCGGGAGGCCGAATCCCCGCTGGGAGCTCGACGAACCTACCGCCAACCCGCTCCGGCGGCTGCTCAGCCAACTCACTGTTGCCGGTGTCACCCCACCGGAGCCGCCCGGCCTCGGCTACCGAGGCTTCGTCGTCGCCGACGACGGCCGCGAGCTTCGCGCCTACAACGGTTACGTGACCGGCTCAGACGTCGTGCTCGCGGACCCCGCGCGAGCCGTCGAGCGGTTCTTGCTCGCCCAGCTTCCACCGGAGCACGAGTGGCTTCGCGGCAGCGTCGCCCTCGGGGCAGACGCGTAGCAGACCGCGTTCGGAAATCCGCGTTGCGCCGGCGGCGGTAGTACGTGCATGGGGCGCGTGAAGCGGAGATCCGGAGCGGTTCTCGTCGCTTTGATCGTGCTTGGGTCTGGCGCATCCGCATGCGGCGGCTCGGGCAAGACGAGCCCGGGAGGAGGCGGGTCGACCGGGACGGACACGGTGATGACCGGCGGAACGTCCACCGGAACGACGACGGGCGACTCCGGCAGCGGCGTCGGCTACTGAGCGCTAGACGACGGCCGAAGCACCGAGGAGCTGTCGCACCTCGGTGATGAAGTCCGTGTCGGGCTGGACGCGGTAGGCCGGCCCGAACTGCAGGAGCTTCTTCGCCCCGTCGGCCATCTGGATCGCCACGATCACCGGCGCCTCGCCCGGGAAGCGGGTGACCAGGTCTCGCAGGTCGCGCACGACACCCGAGGGTGCGGCCGCCGCGTCGATCTTGATTCGCACCTCGCGCCGCTCGGACACGGCCTCGAATCCCGAGACCTCCATCGCGATCAGCTTCGTCTCGCCCTCCTGCTTGTGGTCGATCCGGCCCTTCACGATCAGGATGCGATCGGCGACGCAGAGCTCGCGCGCGGCCGCGTACACGGAGTTGAACACGACCGTCTCCGCGCCGCCGGTGACGTCGTCGAGCCGTAGGAAGACCATCGGCTCGCCCTTCTTCGTCGTCAGCTGCTTGACCGCGCCGACGATCCCGCCCACGGTCACGATCTCGCCGTCGCGGCGCCGCTCGAGCTCCGCGAGCGAGCAGTCGGTCTTCCGCCGCAGCTGGTCGCGGATCGCGTAGAGCGGATGCTCGGACACGTAGAGGCCCAGCGTCTCCTTCTCGAGCCGAAGCAGCTCGTTCTTCTCGAACTCGCCTCCCGGAATGACGGGATGGTGCTTCGGCGCGGTCGCGGTCGCCTCGTCGCCGAGGTCGAAGATCGAGCCCTGCCCCGCGAGCCGGTCGGCCTGCTGCTTCTGCCCCCACGCGAGCGCCTGCTCGAGCACCTGGAGCATCCCGGCTCTCGACGCGCCCGTGCAATCCAGTGCGCCGCACTTGACGAGCGACTCCAGCGCGCGCTTGTTCGCGCACTGCGGATCGACGCGCTCGGTGAAGTCCCAGATCGACTCGAAGGGACCGCCCTCCTCGCGTGCCCGCAGGATCGCGCGCGCGGCCGGGTCGCCGACGTTCTTCACGGCGTTCAGCCCGAAGCGGATCTTGCCCTCGACGACCGCGAAGTCCTGTTGCGACACGTTCGCGTCGGGCGGCAGCACCTCGATGCCGAGCTCGTCGCAGGCGTTGACGTAGTAGGGGACGCGGTCCTTGGTGTTCATCACGGACGAGATCAGCGCGGCCATGTACTCGCAGGGATGGTTGGCGCGCAGCCAGGCAGTGCGGTACGCGATCAGCGCGTAGCAGGCCGCGTGCGCCTTGTTGAACGAGTAGTCCTGCGACTGCTCCATGTCCTTCCAGAGCTGTTGCGCGACGCCGGCCGTGACACCCGTCGCCGCGCATCCCTCGAGGAACTTCTCCTTGAGGGACGCCATCAGCGCGTGGATCTTCTTGCCGATCGCCTTGCGCAGCGTCTCCGCCTCGGCGGGCGTGAAGCCGGCCATCTCCTTGGCGATCTGCATGTACTGCTCCTGGTAGATGCAGATCCCGTAGGAGTCGTGGGTGATCGGCTTCAG
>JAWVDL010000132.1:0-13585 GCA_033857355.1 Gaiellaceae bacterium
CGGTGCGCTCCTCCACGGCCGCCGCGGCGCGGATGATCGCGCGCACCTGCATCTCGTAGATCTCCGGGTACTGCAGGCCTAGGCGGCAGCCCCGTGTGCCGAGCATCGGGTTCGACTCGGTCAGCGAGCGGATCCGCCGCCGCATCTCGTCGGACGTCGCCTCCTCGATCGGCGGCAGGAACTCGTGCAGCGGCGGGTCGAGCAGTCGAATCGTGACCGGCAACCCCGCCATCGCCTCGAAAATGCCCTCGAAGTCGCTCTGCTGCATGGGCAGGAGCCGCTCGAGCGCGGCGCGACGCCCTTCCTCGTCGTGCGCCAGGATCATCTCGCGGACGACCGGGAGCCGCTCCTCGGCCATGAACATGTGCTCGGTCCGGCAGAGGCCGATCCCCTCGGCGCCGAACTCACGGGCCTTGGCGGCGTCCTCAGGCGTGTCCGCGTTCGCGCGCACCTTCAAGCGGCGGATCCCGTCCGCCCACTCGAGAATCGTCTCGAAATCTTCGTTGATCTGCGGCGGGACGAGCTGGACCGGGCCGATCATCACGCGTCCGGCGGTGCCGTCGATCGTGATCGTCTCGCCCTCGCGCACCTCCCGGCCGCCGATGCGGGCGGTCTTCGCCTTCAGGTCCAGGGTGAGGTCGTCGCATCCGGCCACGCAGGGCTTGCCCATGCCGCGCGCGACGACGGCCGCGTGGGAGGTCATCCCCCCGTGCGCGGTCAGGATCCCCTGCGCCTGGATGAGGCCGTGGATGTCGTCGGGCGTCGTCTCCCACCGAACGAGGATCACGCTCTCGCCGGCCCGGCCGCGCTCCTCGGCGGTGTCGGCGTCGAAAACGACCGCGCCGGAGGCGGCACCGGGCGACGCGTTCAGGCCCTTGGCCGCAACCTCGAACTCCGCCGTGGGGTCGATCATCGGGTGCAGCAGCTGGTCGAGCTGGGCCGGGTCGATGCGCGCTACGGCGTCTTCGCGCTCGATCAATCCTTCTCCGGTCATGTCGACCGCGGCCTTGAGCGCGGCGGCGGCGGTGCGCTTGGCGCTGCGCGTCTGCAGAAGGTAGAGCCGCTCGTCCTCGACGGTGAACTCGATGTCCTGCATGTCCCGGTAGTGCTCCTCGAGCCGGCGCATAGTCTCGACGAGCTGCTCGAAGGCGGCAGGCATCCGCTGCTGCATGGTGGCGAGCGGCTCCGGCGTGCGGATTCCGGCGACCACGTCCTCCCCCTGGGCGTTCGCGAGGAACTCGCCGTAGAGTCCGGGCTCGCCGGTGGAGGGATCGCGTGTGAAGCACACGCCGGTCCCGGAGCTCTCACCCTTGTTCCCGAAGACCATCTGGACGACGTTCACGGCTGTTCCGAGCGTGTCCGGAATGTCATACGTCCGTCGGTAGACCTGGGCCCGCGGCGAGTCCCAGGAGTCGAAGACGGCGCGAACGGCACGCGTGAGCTGCTCCCGCGCGTCCTGCGGGAAATCGTCGCCGGTCTCGTCCCTGTAGATCCGCTTGTAGGTCTCGATGAGGCCGCCGAGGTCGACGTCGGTGAGCTCGACGTCCTGCTTCACGGCGCGGTCCGACTTGAGGTCGGCGAGCGCCTGCTCGAAGCGATGGGGGTCGATCGCGTCGACGACCTCGCCGTACATCTGGATCAGCCGCCGGTACGAGTCGTTGGCGAAGCGAGAGTTCCCCGTTCGCACGGCGAGCCCGCGGGTCGCGTCGTCGTTCAGGCCCAGGTTCAGGATCGTGTCCATCATCCCGGGCATCGAGACGGCCGCCCCGGAGCGAACCGAGACGAGCAGCGGATCGTCGGGGTCGCCGAAGCGCTTGCCCGCCTTCTGCTCGAGTCCCGCGACGTGCTCGTCGACCTCGGCGCCGAGTCCATCCGGGAGCTCCTTCCCGCTCTCCATGTACGCGCGGCAGGCGTCGGTCGTGATGGTGAAGCCGGCCGGGACGGGGACGCCCAGTGCGGTCATCTCGGCCAGTCCGATCCCCTTGCCGCCGAGCAGCTCGCGCCCGCCGCCGGAAGGCTCGTCGAAGTCGTAGACGAAGCGGGTCGCCGTCGTCGCCATCAGCGGCGCCGTTCAGGGAGAAAGCCTTGCAAGGAGGGGGCAATCCTAACCTGCTCGTCGGCACCGCCCGCGCGGGGCCCTCTTCTATGCACACGCGTCTAACCCGGGAAACCCACCTCCCTCCCCGTTGGCTCGAGCCTACCGCCGAAAATCGCACGCGTGGGTGTCGATTCCTCCCCAGCAGCTCGCCCGCGGCGGCACGGGCTAGGAGCGGCTGCCGCGAGCTCGCAGCTCGGCGATCCAGGCGAGCCCGCGCAGCCCGAGCCAGAGCGGCGTCAGCAGGACGTAGAAGACGAGGTCCGCAAGCATCAGGATCGCCCACCACAACAGCCAGTACCGGATCGGCACCGAGCCCTTCTCCGCGAGGCTCCGGCTCAGGAGGCCGCTACCTCGGCCTGGCGCTGCTCGACGAGGCGGATGATCCGGTGCGCGGTCTCCTCGATCGACAGGTCGGACACCTCGATCACCGGGCAGCCCAGCCGGCGGTGGAGCGCGGCAGCCTCCTCGAGCTCCTCGTAGATCTCGAGCAGCTTCGCGTACTGCGTGTTCTGGCCGCCCATCGCGCGCACGCGAACGCGGCGGATCTCGGCGAGCCGCTCGGCATCGATGGTCAGGCCGACGATCTTCGTCGAATCGACGTCGAAGAGCGCGGGAGGCGGGTCGATCCCTTTGACGATCGGGACGTTGGCAGCCTTGCGTCCGAGGTAGCCCAGGTAGATCGAGAGCGGCGTCTTCGAGGTGCGCGAGACACCGACGAGGACGATGTCGGCCTCGTGCAGTCCCGACCCGACGCCGTCGTCGAACTTGACCGCGAACTCGATCGCCTCCATCCGCTTGAAGTACGCGGAGTTGAGCGGCGGGCGCAGTGTCGCCTCCATGCGCGCCGACTGACCGGAGACGCGGCGAACGGCGTCGATCGGATGCCCGAGCAGGTCGCAGTAGTGCACGCGGCCGCTACGGCACAGCGCCCGCATGCTGTCGCGCAACGTCTGGTCCACAAGGGTGTAGACGAGCACTGCGGGCCGGCCCTTCGCGCGGTTGACCGCGAGCTGGAGGTCGTCCACCGTCTCGACGCGCGGATGCCGGATCTCCTCGAACTCGAGATCGGGGAACTGAGCCTCGAGCGCGACCACGAGGCGAGCCGCGGTCTCTCCGCTGGAGTCCGAGATGATGTGCAGCTCGACGGGTGGGCTCATCGGAGACAGCTCGCTAACGCGGAATCTCGGAGAAGTCACCGAGCTGGCCGAGCGCGTCGCGCACCTCGAGCAGGAGGCGGAGCCGGTTGTCGCGGACGGCCGAGTCGTCGGCCATGACCAGAACGTCCTCGAAGAAGCGCGCGAGCGGCGGGCCGAGCTGCGTCGCGGCCTCGAGCGCCTCGCCGTAGGCGTGCCTCCCGAGCGCGCTGCGAATCTCGGGCTCCGCGTTCGCCACCGCTTCGAGCACCTCGCGCTCCGTCGGCTCGGTCATCAACGCGGCATCGACTGGGCCCGCCGCGGCGTCGGCGGCGATCCGGCTCGCCCGGGTGTACGCGGTGTGGATCGTCTCCAGCTGCTCGTCGGGCAGCGCTGCGAGCGCCAGCGCGAGCTCGGCGACTCCGCGCAGCTCGGTCGCCGCCGAACGTCGCGCGGCACGGACGAACTCCACCGGGACATTCAGCAAGCTCTCCAGCCGCTCCTCGACGAACTCGCGCGCCTCGCCCAGGTCGTCGCGGGCGATCGCGAGCCCGCCTTCGAGCGCAAGCCGGTCGAGCCCGATCGCGGCGCGTCGCAGCCCGAACGGGTCGCGCGAGCCCGTCGGCTTGTGCCCGAGCGCGAACGCGACCGCGAGGTTGTCGATCTTGTCGGCCGCGGCGAGGATCTTCCCCGCTTCGGTCTCGGGCAGCTTCCCGCCAGCGGCCTCAGGGAGGTAGTGCTCCTCGATCGCCGCGCAGACCGCCTCGGGATAGCCGGCCAGGCGCGCGTACTCGGCTCCGATGTGGCCTTCGAGGTCGGGGAACTCACGCACGAGCTCAGCAGCCTGGTCGGCCTTGGCGAGTCGAGCCGCCTCGACCGAGGCATCGCCCCCGCCGAGCTGTCTCACCAGCTTGACGAGCCGTTCCGCCTTGTCGGCGAAGCTGCCCCCACCCGCGATGAACGTGATCGACGTGAGCTCTTCGGCGAGAGCGTCGATTCCCTTGGCGATGTCGCGCTCGAAGGTAAAGGCGGCGTCGTCGAGGCGATTCTCGAGCACTTGCTCGTTCCCCGCGCGAACGACCGCGGGGTCGCCGCCGTTCGCCACGAATGCGAAGCGGTTGTCTCCGAGTGGGAAGTACCGTTGATGCGCCTGCATCGCCATGATCACGACGCGCCTTGGAAGCTGAAGGAAGCGCTCGTCGAAGCGACCCTCGAGCACGATCGGGCTTTCGACGAGGTACACGACCTCGCCCAGCACGTCGCCGGGATCGCTCCACTCGCCGAGCCCGTCGAGTGCGGCGCAGATGTCGTGCCGGCGGCGGGCACGGTCGGGCTCGATGCCCGCGGCTCGCAGCGTCTCCGGGTAGGTCTGTGCGTCGGGAATGTCGACCCTGCCCGACGTGAACCGGTGTCCGTACGAGAAGCCGCCGGACGGAATGCCATCGAGCTCGACCGCAATCGTCTCGGCGTCGAGCTTTGCGCAGAGCCACCGCACCGGGCGCGAGAAGCGCAAGCCTCCGCCATGCCACCACATCGACTTCGAGAACGAGAGGCCGCCGACGATCTCAGCCAGCCGCGACGGGAGTACAACACGAAGCTCCTGGCCAAGCGCAACCACTCCGACCCTCCCGTCGCGCTGCTCCAGCGCATCGACCGCGACGCCCTGCTTACGCGCGAAACCCTCCGCGGCCTTCGTCGGCTTGCCGTCCTCTCCATAGGCGACCGACAGCGGCGGCCCTTTCACCCACTCGTCGGGCGTCTTCTCCGGCAGGTTCGGAACGAGAACCGCGAGCCGCCGCGGGCCCAGGTACAGCTCGCTCGGCGCCGCGTCGAGGAGCCGCTTGCACAGCTCGGGCAGCTGCTCGTTCGCCTCGTCGCAGGCCGAAGCGGGGAGCTCCTCGCAACCGATCTCAAACAGCAGCGTGGGCATCGGCCTCCGCGATTTCGCCATCGGGGTCGGACGGGCTCTGCCGCTCGAGCCACATCTTCGCGACGGCCCGTGCGAGGTTGCGAACGCGGCCGATGTGGGCCGCGCGCTCCGTCACCGAGATCGCCCCTCGGGCGTCGAGCAGATTGAACGTGTGCGACGCTTTGAGCACCTGGTCGTAGGCCGGTAGCGGCAGATCCCGCTCGAGCAGGGCGCGCGCCTCCTTCTCGTAGTCCTCGAAGTGGCGTGCCAGCAGCTCCGTGGAGGCCGCCTCGAAGTTGTACGCGGAGAACTCGCGCTCGTTCTCCCGGAAGAGCTCCTCCCACGTCACGCCCGGAGCCCACTCGAGCTCGAAGACCGTTCGCTTGTCCTGCAGCACCATGCCGAGCCGGTCGAGGCCGTAGGTGATCTCGGCCGGGACGAGATCGACGTCGAAGCCGCCGAGCTGCTGGAAGTAGGTGAACTGCGTGATCTCCATGCCGTCGATCCAGATCTCCCAGCCGAGGCCCCAGGCGCCGAGCGTCGGAGCCTCCCAGTCGTCCTCGACGAGCCGAACGTCGTGGCGCCGAAGATCGATCCCGATCCGCTCGAGCGACGCGAAGTAGAGATCCAGCACGTCTGCCGGCGAAGGCTTGAGCACAACCTGATACTGATAAAAGTGCTGGAAACGGAAGGGGTTTTCGCCGTAGCGGCCGTCCGAGGGCCGCATCGAAGGCTCGACGTAGCCGGTCTTCCACGGCTCCGGTCCGAGACAGCGCAGGAACGTGGCGGGATTCATCGTTCCCGCCCCTACCTCGGTGTGGTACGGCTGCAGCAGCACGCAGCCGTACTCGCCCCAGAACGCCTCGAGCCCGGCGAGCATGTCCTGGTACGTGCGTCCCTGGGTCATCGAAGGCGCATCGTACTCACGGCCGCCGCGGCCTCCAGAGGCTTGCTCAAGCCGAGAGTGTGCGCAGCCGGAAGCCGCCGTGGTGCTCGTACGAGGCGGTGATCACCTTCAGCGCGTCACGCGCTCCCGGGTCGGTGAGTCCGGTCGCGTCGGCCATCGGCGCCCGCAAGAGCCCTTCGATCGCCGCGAGGCCGGCGGGGGAGATCGCGATCGAGCCGGCGGCGCATCGATCGCAAACAGCCCCGCCCGCCTGCGGCGAATAACCCACGAGCGGAACGTCGGCCGCGCCGCATTCCGCACAGCTCGTCAGGTGCGGCAGGTAGCCGGCCACCCAGAGGAGCTTGAGCTGGAAGGAAAGCGCGAGCGGGTCGACCGCGGGAGTTCCCGGCGCCCGGCTCTTCCACTGGTCGAGCAGCTCGAGGAAGCGCACGAGCGCGGTAAAAGCCCGTGGATTCGCCTCCTGCTCGCTGAACAGCCGCAGCATCGCCTCGAGCCCGACGAGCCCGACGCCGAGCCGGTAGCCGTCCTCGCGCGCCGCCCGGTGCGAATCGACGAGATCGACGCCGGTGACGGTCTGGAGCTCGCCGCTTCCCTGGTGGAGCATCAGGTCGACGTGCGACAGGGGCTCGAGGCGCGCGCCGAAGCGAGATTTGGTCTTACGGATGCCCTTCGCGACCGCGCCGACGCGGCCACGGTCGAGCGTGTAGAGGTGGAGGACGCGGTCGGCCTCGCCGAGCCGGAACGAGCGCAGGACGACGGCCTGCGTCTTGTAGCTCCGCGGCGCCATGTCCCGGTGAGTCTAGTTCCGGCACCTACGGGAACCGATCGCCCGCTTTCGACGTTGTAGCCTCGGATGGAGCGGATCCGGATGTACTCGACGCGCTGGTGCGGCTACTGCGTGCGCGCAAAGACGCTTCTCGAGTCGAAAGGACTGCCGTACGAGGAGATCCTCCTCGACGACGATCCGCACTTCAGGCAAACCCTCTTCGACCTGACCGGCGGCTGGACGGTGCCGCAGATCCTCATCGACGGCCAGGTGATCGGTGGTTACACCGAGCTCTGGCGGCTCGATCGCAGCGGCCAGCTCGACGAGCGGCTCGCCGCCTAGCTGTCGGACCCGCGCGGCTGGCAATGCGGGCAATACCACGTCCCGCGGCCGCCGGCGCGGGTCTTTTCGATCGGGGTGCCGCAGCGCTCGCATGGCTCGTTCGTCCGCCCGTAGACCTTGAACTCGCGCTGCATCGATCCCCGTCGGCCGCGCGGCGTCGAATAGTCGCGGAGCGTCGAGCCTCGGCGCTCGATCGCCGTCTGCAGTACCCGTCGGATCGCACCGTGCAGCCGGCGCACGTCGTTGGCGTCGAGCTCGCGGGCCGGCCGCTTCGGATGGATTCGAGCCCGCCATAGCGCCTCGTCGACGTAGATGTTCCCGAGGCCCGCAAGCGTGCGCTGGTCGAGCAGCGCCGCCTTGATCGGCGCACGACGGCCCGTCAGTCGGCGGGCCAGGCGTGCGGTGGTGAACCCCGGCACGAGCGGCTCCTCGCCCAGCCGGTCCGCCAGGTACGGCTCGAGCTCCTCCGGCTCGACGAGGAGCCAGGTTCCGAACCGCCGGACATCCCGGTACGCGACGTCCGATCCGTCGTCTAACCTGACAACGGCTCGTCGGTGCGGATCGTCTTCCCCCACTCCGTTCCGCCGGTGCCTGAAGCTCCCCGTCATCCGGAGGTGAACCAGGAGAACACGACCGCTCTCGAACCGAAAAATCAGATACTTGCCGCGCCGATCGACCTCGGCGACGCGCTCACCCTCCAGCTCGGCCGCCACCGCGATCGGCTCGAAGGGACGCACGAGTCGCGGGTCGTTGATCTCTACATGGTCGAACCGCCTACCGACCAGTACGGGCTCGAGTTGTCGCCGGACAGTCTCGACCTCGGGTAGCTCGGGCACGCCCCCAGCCTAATGAGGCCGTGCCCGGCTACGAGGAGAGGACGTCCAAGACGATCGGCTGTGCCGGTGGTGCGGTGTCCGCCAGCTCGTACGCATCGAGCACGGCGCTCACCGCGGCCTCGGCGTCGTCGGCCCGTGCCGCGTGGATCTCCGCCAGGGAGTCTCCTGCTCGGACGCTGTCGCCACGCTTCTTGTGGCAGACGATGCCGACCGCGTGGTCGATCGCGTCCTCCTTGGCGCGACGGCCTGCTCCGAGCTCGAGCGCTGCGACGCCTATGCGGATCGCGCCGAGGCGGTGCACGAATCCGTCGCTCGCCGCAGGCACGGCCGAGACGACCGGCGCGCGGGGGAGCGAGCTCGGGTCCGGGTCGCCTCCCTGGGCGCGGATCCAGCGGTCCCACAGCTCGGCAGCCGAGCCGTCGCCGATCGCGCTCTGCGCGCGCGCTCGCCCCTGCGCCTCGTCGAGCCCAAGATCCGACAGGGCGAGCAGGTGCGCCGAGGCAGCGAGAACGAGCTCGGTGAAGTCGGCCGGGCCTTCGCCGAGCAGGGTGGCATGGGCTTCGGCGATCTCGAGCGCGTTCCCGACCGCATGCCCGAGCGGCTGGTCCATGTCTGTGAGCAGGCACACGACTTCGCGCTCTGCCTGCTTCCCGAGCTCGAGCATCGCCTCGGCGAGCCCGCGCGCGTCCGGCAAGGACTTCATGAAGGCTCCGTCCCCGACCTTGACGTCGAGCACAATCGCGTCGGCTCCGCCGGCGATCTTCTTCGACATGATGCTCGCCGCGATCAGCGAGACGTTGTCGACGGTTGCCGTGACGTCGCGCAGGGCGTAGAGCTTCTTGTCCGCCGGAACCAGATCGTCCGTCTGCCCGATGATCGCGATCCCGACTTCGCGAACCTGGCGCACGAACTCCTCGCGCGACAGCTCGACCCGGAAACCGGGAATGGACTCGAGCTTGTCGAGGGTGCCGCCGGTATGGCCCAGGCCACGGCCACTCATCTTCCCGAACGGCACGCCACACGCGGCGACGATCGGGCCTACGGCGAGCGAGGTCTTGTCGCCGACCCCGCCCGTCGAGTGCTTGTCGACGACCTTGCGTCCTCCAAGCTCGGCGCCGAGGTCGATCGTCTCGCCACTGCGGATCATCGCATCGGTCAGCGCATAGGTCTCGGCGCTCGTCAGGCCGCGGAAGTAGACCGCCATGCAGAACGCGGCGAGCTGGTAGTCGGGAACCTCGTCGTGCGCGTAGCCGAGGATCAGCTCGCTGAGCTCGGCGGCGCTCAGCTCTTCCCCGTCGCGCTTCCGCTGGATCAGATCGGCGGGACGGATCACGCGCCTTGCGGGCTCACGGATCGACGATCGGCTGCCCGGGAATCCCGCGCGGCGGAGCCTTCCCGCCGAGCCAGGCGTTCACGGTCGCGCCCACGTCTGCGAACTCCCCCTCGTGGATGGCGCCCGCGGCGTTCCGCCCTTCGACGTACGTGAGCAGCAGCGCGTGCTCGCGCGAGTGGTCGGTCGAGGGCGTGGTGGGGTCGCAACCGTGATCGGACGTGATGACCAGCAAATCGCCGGGGCGGAGGGCGTCGAGCAGGTCGGGGAGGCGGCGGTCGAAGTCCTGCAGGCAGCGGTGGAAGTTGACCGGGTCGTTCCGGTGGCCCCACAGCATGTCGGTCTCCACCAGGTTCGTGAAGACGAGGCCGCTGTCGAGCTCACGCAAGAGCCGCTCCGTCACGTTGATGCCCTCGACGTTCGAGCGGGTCGGGTGCGACTCGTCGATGTCCAGGCCCGCGAAGATGTCGTGGATCTTCCCGACGCCGTGGACGACCGCGCCTGCGTCGCGGATGAGGCTCAAGTAGTTCGGCCGTTTCGGCTCGAGCGAGAAGTCATGCCGGTTCGGGGTCCGCTCGTAGTTCCCGGGCTCACCGACGAACGGCCGGGCGATCACCCGGCCCACCGCATGCTTGCCGGTCAAAATCTCCCGCGCCGTCCGCGAGGCGTCGTAGAGCTCCTCGAGCGGGATCGTCTCCTCGTGTGCCGCAATCTGGAAGACCGAGTCCCCGGACGTGTACACGATCCACTTGCCCGTCTCCTGGTGCTCCTCGCCGAGCTCCTGGATGATCTCGGTCCCCGAGGCCGGCCGGTTGCCGAGCACCCCGCGCCCGGTGCGGTTCATGAACGGATCGATGACATCGTGCGGAAAGCCGTGCGGGTAGGTCGGCATCGCCTGCGGGGTCAGGACGCCCATCAGCTCCCAGTGGCCCGTCGTCGTGTCCTTGCCCTTCGAGCGCTCGACGAGCCGTCCGGCGATCGCCGGCGCGCCGGGCTGGGGCGGGCAGCCCTCCAGCGGCTCCACGTTCCCGAGTCCCAGCGCCTCGAGGGTCGGCAGATCGAGGCCGCCGACCGTGCGCGCGACGTTGCCGAGAGTGTCGGATCCCTCGTCTCCGTAGGCGTCGGCGTCCGGCAGCGCGCCCGCGCCGACGGCGTCGAGCACGATCACGCACGCCCTGGCCATGGCGGTAGTCTACGGCCGTGATCTGGGACGTTCTCGGCCTGCTCGGCATCGCCGTCTTCATCGTCTGCGTGATCGGCCTCGCGGCCGGGGTCACGTGGACGGTCGTCCGGCTGACGCCGAACAAGAAGGCTGAGAGCGACCCGCCGGCGGCCTAGACGGGCGAGAGCGGGAGCACGTCCTCCAGCGGCGTGTACTCGAGGTCGTGCGCCTCTGCCACGGCCTGGTACGTGACGCGGCCGTCGAGGACGTTGACACCCCGAGCGAGCGCGGGATCGCGGGCGACCGCCTCGGCGAGGCCGTGGTCCGCGACGGCCTCGACGTAGGGCAGCGTCGCATTCGTGAGCGCCTTCGTCGAGGTGATCGGAACCGCGCCGGGCATGTTCGCGACGCAGTAGTGCGTCACACCGTCCACCTCGTAGACCGGGTCGCTATGCGTCGTCGGGTGTGAGGTCTCCGCGCAGCCGCCCTGGTCGATCGCGACGTCGCAGAAAACGGCACCCGCTTTCATCGCTCGAACCATCTCCCGCGTCACGAGCTTCGGGGCGACCGCACCGGGAATCAGCACGGCGCCGATCACGACGTCCGCCTCCGTCACCGATTCCTCGATCTGCAGGCTCGACGACATGACCAGGCTGACCCGTCCGGACAGGATCTCGTCGAGGTGGCGCATCCGGTCGATCGAGCGCTCGAGAATCGTCACGTTGGCGCCGAGCCCGATCGCGATCACCGCGGCGTTGTAGCCGACGATGCCCCCGCCGATCACGACTACCCGGCCGGGAGCCACCCCGGGCACTCCGCCGAGCAGCAGACCGCGGCCGCCGAGCGGCTTCTCGAGGAAGTACGCCCCGGCCTGCGCTGCGAGCCGGCCTGCGATCTCGCTCATCGGAGCTAGAAGCGGCAGCGCGCGATTGTCGGTCTCGACCGTCTCGTAGGCGACGGCCGTGATGCCGCTCTCCACCAAGGCCCGGGTCAGCGGCTCGTCGGCGGCGATGTGGAGGTAGGTGAAGAGAATCAGGCCCTCCCGCAGGCGCGGGTACTCCTGCGCGATCGGCTCCTTCACCTTGAGGAGAAGGTCGGAGTCGGCCCAGACGTCGTCCAGCGAGACGATCCGGGCACCGACCGCCTCGTAGGCGCTGTCGGGAAACGAGCTGCCGTCCCCCGCCCCGGTCTCGACGGACACGTCGTGGCCGCGGCGGCCGAGCTCGAGCGCGCCGGCAGGCGTGAGCGCGACGCGGTACTCGTCCGGCTTGATCTCCTTGGCGACTCCGATCTTCATTCGAGCCGGGCAACCTTAGCTTGTGGAAAGACTGGCACGCCCTTGGTGCAGCGGCGTGTCACACACGTCTCGAAGATCGCGATACCGTGACCCAAGGGGCGTTCGACCCCCCACCCCCTGAGGGGCGGGGAACGGTTTCGACCGGCTCAGAGGCTCCGCAGGTAGAGCAGAAGGCCCGCGATCGTCTTCGCGTCCTCCAGCTCGTCGATCCGGCCTGCGATCTCGGCGAGCGGCCAGCGCACGATCTCGACCTCCTCGTCGTCGTCCGGATCCGCTTCGCCGGCTTCGAGCCCCTCCGCGACGAAGACGTGCATGTACTCACGGAGGAAGCCCGGCGACGTCCAGAACCCGCCGAGCCGGCGCCAACGGCCGCCGTGCAGGCCCACCTCCTCGGCGAGCTCGCGCTGGGCCGAAGCGAGCGGCTCCTCCCCGTCCTCGAGCGTGCCCGCCGGCAGCTCCAGCAGCGGCTTCCCTGCCGGCTCGCGCAACTGACGCACGAGCACGACCGAGCCGTTATGGACCGCGACGATCGCCGTCGATCCGGGATGGTCGACGATCTCGCGCTCACGGCCGTCCCACTCCTCGATCACGACGTCGAAGAGCTTCCCCTCGTAACCGCGCCGACTCGACTGCGGACCGGTCACGCAGCGAGCCGTTCGATGAGTCGCCGCTCCTCGGCGCCAAGCCATGGCGGCGACCCGGCCGCGCTGTTCTCGGTGGCGTGCGCAGGATCCCGGGTGCCGGGGATAACCACATCCACACGGGCGTCCGAGAGCGCCCATTTCAACAAGGCCTGTGCCCACGACTCGACGCCGAAGGGCCGCAGCGGCTCGAGCTCGCCGGGCGAGGGCGCACGGCGAAGCAATCCTCCCTCGCCGAGTGGCCGCATGACGATCACGGGGAGTCCGAGCTCAGCCGCGAGCGGCAGCAGGTCGCGCTCGCAGTCGCGTTCCTGCGGGTTGTACGGAAGCTGCACGGCGTCGAACTTGCCCGTCCGGAGCGCTCGCGCAACCTCGTCGAAGGCCGAGGCCTGATAGTGGGTCACGCCCAGGAGGTCGACGCGCCCCTCCGCGCGCTCGCGCTCGAGCCAGGCGAGGTGATCGCGTCACGAGACGAGGTTGTGCACCTGCTCGATCTCGACCCGGCCGAACCAGCGCCGCTGTGCCTCGTATTGCGCCTGACCCGCTTCGACGGTGGGCGCCCAGATCTTCGTCGCAACGCGGACGGACTCCCGCCGGCCCGTCAGCGCAGCGCCGAGCGCGGCCTCGGCGCCTCCGTACATCGGCGACGAGTCGACCATGCGGATCCCGGCTCCGAGGGCTGCATCTACAACATCCGTCGCTGTAGACGCGTCACCCCCGAACGTGTTCCACGTGCCAAGCCCGACGACTGGGCCAAGTCGCCGTTCCTCCATCACGTCGAGCGCTGCGCCGCGGTGAGGGCCGCCGCTTCGAGCGCCGGCCCACGTGCCCCCAGGGGCCCGCACGGCCCCCTGCCGTAAGCGTGCCAGCCAAAGGTGCGCACGTGTGTGCCGAAAGCGTGTCGAGTGCTCGTCATGGGCTTTCAGCGAGAAGGTCACGGGCAAGCCGGCCTGCGGCGAAAGCAGCCTGGAAGAACAAAGGATCCGCGCTCGGTCCGCGGCCCATGTGCGACAGCGGAAGGCCGGTGCATGCGTCCTCCCAGCCTGTGACGTCAACGTCGCGGTGCGGCTCCAACCAGCCCGGGGCGGCTTCGCCTGCAGGCCAGGCCACGGTGAGCTCGCCGAGGCACAGCTGGAGCACGGCTCTCGTGTGGTGGGACACCCC
>JAWVDL010000133.1:0-3173 GCA_033857355.1 Gaiellaceae bacterium
GAGCTCGTTGCGCGGGTGAAGTCGGTTCTGCGCCGCGCCGCGCCGGCGAGACAGGATCCCGAGAACGCGATCATCAAGCACGGCGACCTCACCGTGGATTCCGGCCGCCGCGAGGTGCGGGTCGGCGACGAGGAGATCCAGCTCGCCCCGAAGGAGTTCGACCTCCTCTGGGAGCTGCTCGACCATCGCGGGCTCGTGCTCACGCGCGACCAGCTGCTCGAGCGCGTCTGGGGCTACACGTTCGCCGGCGACACCCGCACCGTCGACGTCCACGTGCGGCAGCTTCGCCGCAAGCTCGGCGACGCCTCGCCGATCGTCACCGTGTGGGGGGTCGGCTACAAGGTAGGACCCGCGCGGGAAGCAGGGAACCAACAGGACTGACGTGTTCCGCTCGCTCCGGTTCCGGCTACCGGCCCTCTTCCTGGCCGGCGTCGTGCTGGCCGGGCTCGTGTCCACGATCATCGCGCTCGGGCTCTTCCAGAGCTACGTCCAGCAGCAGAGCATCGCCCAGCTTCGCCGCCAGTCCGACAGCCTGACGGGCGCGATCCAGAACTCGGTCGGGGGCGACACGAAGGAGGCTGTTCCCTTCGACCTGTTGCGGCGCGGAACCGGGACGAAGATCTATTTCGTCGAGCTGGCGAAGGGCTTCGGCGGGTCGCTCTTCCCGGGCCAGAGGAACCTGCCGACGCTGCCGAAGCGCTTCGTGGACTTCAAGACGCTCGGCCGCGGGCGCGAGTACTCCTTCGAGTTCCGGCCGACGGGACAGCGGCAGACCTATCTAGCGCTCGCGCGGCCCCTCAAGCTCGAGCGGAAGGTGTTCGGGGCCGTGGTCGTCGCTCGTCCGAAGACGGATCTCGCCGGCCAGCGGCTCACCCTGCTCGGCCGGCTCGGGCTCGCCGCGCTCGCCGGCCTGCTCGTCTCCGGACTGCTCGCCTGGTACCTCTCGCGCCGGTTCACACGGCCGTTGCTCGAGCTCTCGCAGGCCGCGGACGCCGTCGCGCGCGGCCACTACGACGTGCCCGTTCCGGTCTTGCCCGCCCAGGACGAGATCGCGCATCTATCCGAGCGATTCGGCGAGATGACGACGCGCCTCGCGGAGGCCGAGCAGCTGACCCGGAACTTCCTGATGTCCGTCTCACACGAGCTGCGTACGCCGCTGACCGCCATCCGCGGGCACGTCGAGGCCCTGTCCGAGGGACTCGTGGAGGATCCTGTGGGGCGTTCGGAGTCGCTGGAGGTCATCCGGGCCCAGGCCACGCGACTCGAGCGCCTCGTCGGCGACGTGCTCGACCTCGCGAAGCTGGACGCGCACCGCTTCACCGTCCATCGCGAAGAGGTCGACATGCATCGGCTCGTCGACGCGGCCTATGCCGAGTTCGGCGAGGAAGCGCGGCGCCGTGCGATCGAGTACCGCGAGCGCGTCGACGCCAAGCCGGTGATCGTCACCGACGGCGACCGCGTGCTCCAGATCATCTCGAACTTGCTTCGGAACGCGTTCCGCTGGACGCCGGACGGCGGACGCATCGACGTCGAGCTCTCGGCCAGCAACGGCACGGTCTCGGTCGCGGTCGGCGACACGGGGCCGGGAATCGCGCCCGAGGAACGAGAGCGCATCTTCCGTCCGTTCTGGTCGCGTGACGACGGCGGAACGGGACTCGGCCTCGCGATCGCCCACGAGCTCGCGGGCGCGCTGGGCGGCCGGATCGAGCTCGAGACCGCGCCGGGGCAGGGCAGCCGGTTCGAGCTCGTCCTTCCCGCGAGCCGGAACTAGCATCCCGCGCATGTCTGCGGTCGAGCGCGTCACCGTCCTGCCCGTCCGGCGTCCGCCGCGCCGCCCCTTGCTCGCGGCTCTGGTCGCGATGCGGCCGAGGCAGTGGACGAAGAACCTGCTCGTGTTCGCCGGAATCCTCTTCGCGGCGAAGCTCGGCGACGCCGGGCGCTGGGCGGACGCCGCAGTCGTGTTCGTCGTGTTCTGCGCCGGCTCGAGCGCCGCGTACCTCGTCAACGACGTCCGCGACGCGGCCCACGACCGCCTCCATCCGACGAAGAATTCGCGTCCGATCGCGCGCGGGGAGCTCGCGCCTCGGATCGCGCTCGCGCTCGCCGCTTTGCTCGCGCTTGCAGCCGCGGCCCTCGCGGCTGTCCTCGGACTGTCGGTGCTGCTCTACCTCGGCGCGTTTCTCGCCCTCCAGGCGGCGTACACCTTGGCATTGAAGGAGGTCGTGCTCGTCGACGTGATGGCCATCGGCGCGCTGTTCGTGGTGCGGGCGGCCGCAGGCGCCGACGCCGTGCGGGTTCCGATCTCGCCGTGGCTGCTCCTCTGCACGGCGCTCCTGGCGCTCTTCCTCGGCCTGGCCAAGCGTCGCGGCGAGCTGGTGCTCGTCGGCGCCGACGCGACTCCCGGCCGGCCGGTCCTCGCCGGTTACTCGCTCGAGCTGGTCGACCAGCTCGTGAGCGTGGTCGCAGCCTCGACGGTGATCGCCTATGCGCTCTACACGTTCTCCGCCCGCGACTCGAAGGCGATGATGGTGACGATTCCGTTCGTGCTCTTCGGCGTCTTCCGCTATTTGCTGCTCATCCACCGGCACGACCTGGGCGAGGAGCCCGAGAACGTCCTGCTCTCCGACCGCCCGATCCTCTTCTGCGTGGCCGGCTGGGCCGTCTCGGCGGCGCTGATCCTGCTCCTCACCTAGCCCTTTTCACCCGGTCGAGGGATACCCAAAGGGGGTAGCCATCCTGCATCCTCTAGTTGCTCCGGGGGGAGCCTGAAGTGAGGAGGGTCATGAGGGAGCCGCAGATGGGTGTCGGCGCACACGCGCTCTGGCGTGGCGTCAACGAGACAATTGCCGCCGCCGCGCGCCTTGCGGGCGAGGAGCGGGCGACGTTCGTGTGCGAATGCGGGAGCTACGCCTGCGTGGCGAGGATCGAGGCGACGCTGGCCGAGTACGAGGAGGCGCGGTTCCTGATCGTCTCGGGGCACGAGATCATGACCGAGAATCCTGCGGACGCGCCGACGGCCCGCGAAGCCGCGCACCTGCGCGCGGTTCCGAGTCTCAGCTAGAGGAACCGGCGGTCGTGTCGGGCCGGCGGTCTTCGATGCGGTAGACGATCGCGCCGCCGCTCGACTGGAGGTTCCGCTCGAGTTGCTCCAGACGCTCGTCGACGCTCTTCCA
>JAWVDL010000134.1:0-3365 GCA_033857355.1 Gaiellaceae bacterium
GGAGGTGACCGATCTGCTCTACGACGGTCTCATTGCCTATCGCCGCGTCGGGGGCCCGGCCGGCGCCGCGCTCGTCGCCGACCTTGCGCAGCGCGTCCCGCGCCCATCCGCCGACGGGCGCACGTATGTCTTCCAGCTGCGCCGCGGCATTCGGTTCTCGAACGGCGCGCTCGTCCGGGCGCGCGACGTCCGGGCGTCCCTGATCCGGGCGTTCGCTGTCCGCCACGTCGATCTCTTCCCGCTCTACAGCCGCATCGTCGGCGCTGCCGAGTGCGCGAGCGCGGGCCGCTGCGACGTCTCGCACGGGATCGTCGCGGACGACACGACGAGGACCGTCATCTTCCACCTGACGCGTCCCGACTCGAGCTTCCTCTACGAGCTGGCGCTGCCCTGGGCCTTTGTCGTCCCGGCGGACAGCCCCCGGTCGATCTCGCGCCGGCCGTTGCCGGGCACGGGCCCTTATGAGGTCGACTCGTTCCGCCCGCCACACGCGGGCACACCCGGCGCTCGCGGTTTCGGCCACCTGGTGCTGACTCGCAACCCCCGCTTCCGCGTCTTCGCGCCGGAGGCGACCCCGGACGGGTATCCCGACCGGATCGTCGCCACGGTCGACGTGCCGGCGGCGGCGCAGATCGAGTCGGTCGAGCGCGGAGCCGCCGACGTCGCGACCTCGCTCGTCGACCTACCCCGGACGCTCGTCGACCGTCTCTCGACCCGGCGCGCGTCGCAGCTGCACGCCGACTCGCTCGGCGAGACCGAATACGTCTTCCTCAACACCCACGTGGCGCCGTTCGACCGGCTCGCCGCGCGGCGTGCGGTCAACGAGCTCGTCGACCGCACGAGACTCGTTGGGCTGATCGGCGGCCCCGTCGCCGCGAGACCGACCTGCCAGATCCTGCCGCCCGACTTCCCCGGCTATCGTCCCTACTGCCCGTTCGGCGCGAACCCGTCGCCGGCCGGCACCTGGAGTGGGCCGAACCTCGCCGCGGCGCGACAGCTCGTCGCGGCGTCGCGCACTCGCGGCATGCGCGTGCAGGTATGGGCTCCGGCCCGGCACGCCACCGTCGCTCTGTACTTCGCAGGCCTGCTCCGCCGGCTCGGCTACCGCGCCGTCGTGCGGATCGTCTCCGGCCACACGGGCCGCTACTACAACGCGGTCGGCGACCCCCGCACCCGCGCGCAGATCGGCTGGGGCGGCTGGATCAAGGACTACACGGCGCCTGCCGACTTCCTCCGGCCGCTCTTCAGCTGCTCCGGCATCGTTGCGGGCGATCCGGCGAGCACGAGCAACTACTCCTCGCTGTGCGACCCGTCGCTCGACAAGCAGATGGAGAGAGCCGGGCGCCTGCAGCAGCGGGATCCTGTCGCGGGGCAGCGGGCCTGGGCAGCGATCGACCGCGCGATCGTCGATCGCGCAGCCGCCGTTCCGTACGCGAACGACCTGGCGATCACACTCTTGTCGCCGCGCACCGGCGGCTACCAGTTCAACCCGGAGTGGGGCGTGCTGCTCGACCAGCTCTGGGTGCGCTGATGCAGGGCGACAAGCTCCCGCGGAGTTTCGCGCAACCGCGCCGGATCCGAGCCGTCAGATTCAGCGCGACGACGGGTTCGAAGGGAACCTTGCGCGGGTTCGATTCCCGCCGCCTCCATCTGTTGCAGTTTTGACAACGTGCTATGACGAGCGATCGCGGGCGACCGCGAAGAGGTGCCATGCATCTGGGATGCCCTTGAGGTCGTGGTCGCCTCGATCCTCGAACCGGAGACCTGAGCCGGCGACGAGATCCTTGACGGTGCTCGAGACGAGCACCTCGCCGGGAGCCGCAAGCGAAGCGATGCGCGCTCCGATGGACACGGCGATTCCCGCGATCTTGCCGTCGCTCACCTCGCACTCGCCGGTGTGGAGTCCGGACCTGATCTGGATCTCGAGCGGTAGGAGCGCATCACGGATCGCGGAGGCAGCATGGACGGCACGGGCCGGCCCGTCGAACGAGGCGAAGAATCCGTCTCCGGCTGTGTCGAGCTCCCGGCCCTGGAACCGGGCGAGCTCGCGACGAACGATCGCGTGGTGCCGCTGGAGGAGGTCCCGCCACGCTGAGTCACCGATTCGTCCCGCCAACTCGGTCGAGCCGACAATGTCCGTGAAGAGGATCGTGGCGAGTAGGCGCTCCGAGCCGGCCGGCCGGGTGAGGCGAGAGACGAAATGCGCCGTCGCATCCATCGTCGCCGCGTGCGCATCGTCGTCCACCCAGGTGAAGAAGCCTCGAAACTCTGGTAGCTCGGCGATCTCGGCACCTCGGATCCGCTGCGCGATGTAGTGGGCCGGGCCGGGACGCTTTGGATGCGATATGACGAGGGTCGGCACGCGGACGGCGGACAGGACGTCACTCAGGTCAAGCTCCATCGCGGCGCGGAATGCCGTTAGAGCCGCACCCGGGCTCAGGCTGCGGCGCATATGCCAGACGAACCAGTCCCTGAAGCCCTCGTTCTCGGCGACCTCGGGTGCCCATTCGCCGGCGAGATCCTCCAAGTAGCCTCGGTCACCCCACCCGCTGCGGACGCCGGCCAGCCTCTGGCGCCATTCCTCCTCGGTCGATGCCCACGGATAGTCGGCGGAGCGGGTCCCCTTGACCGTGGGGTCGAAGAGCACGAGACCGGCGCAGCGCTCGGGATACGTCGCCGCGAAGAGCACGCCGATACCCGTGCTGGTGCTGCCCGTCCAGACCACGGCATCTTCTGAACCGACCGCGTCCATCACCGCGCGCACGTCGTCCATCGCCGTCTCGAGTGACTGCACCTCTCGCACGCGATCCGAGAGACCCGTTCCGCGTTTGTCGAGCATGAGCACCCGGCTGTGCGCAGCGAGACCCTCGACGTGCCGCACCAGCAACGGCTGCTCCCAGGTCGAGAGCAGATCTCCGGCGATCCCGCGCACGAAGACGAGATCGGGTGGGCCTGTGCCTACGAGCTGGTAGGCGACCGCGATTTCACCGCTGCGGGCGTAGCTCACTTCGGGCGGCTGCATGGCGTGAGTCTCGCCCATCACGGCAAATCCCGCCGGGCGCCGCCGCTACGACGCGCGACTCCTCGCCCTCGGCTTCGTCGCATGTCGCGCTGCACTCCGGACGTCCGTGGGGACGTGGGGGGACGGCGCCGTGGTCACTGTGCCAGCCCCGCGCGCAGCAGCGCTACATCCCGCGCCAGGCGTTCCTCCGGCATCGGGCCCGGGTCCGGTTCTGGGAACGGGAAGGGCCAGCCCGGGCGCGGGTCGTCGGAGTAGCGCGGAACAACGTGCGTGTGCAGGTGCGGCACCCAGTTGCCGAGCAGGTTGTAGTTCATCTTGACGGCCGAGAACGTCGTTTCCACCG
>JAWVDL010000135.1:0-3501 GCA_033857355.1 Gaiellaceae bacterium
GACGCAGAAGACTTTTACAAGCGCTCCTTGAGCGAGTTCCGGGCGCTCGGGCACGACCCCGGCGTCGCCGATCGGCAGAACACGATCATCTCTTTGGCCGACTTCGTGAACACCAAGGCCGCCGCAGGCGAGCTGGACCCTGCCGGCGTGCTGTGGGGCGCCATCGAAGCGGAGGAGCGCCGCGGTCCCGTCGGCGTTTGGGAGCAGCAGAAGCATGAGATCGCAGACGTGCTGCCACCGCTTCCCCCGGATGCCCTTCGGCGAGGCCGCACGCTCACCCTCGACGAGGCCGTGACCTACGCCCTCGAATCCGCTGGTTAGCTGCGGCCCGATGCCCCCGGCGTGAGTCGAACACGCGCACGCGGTTTAGGAAACCGCTGCTCTATCCACTGAGCTACGGGGGCGTTGCCGGGTCACGATAGCGCCGGCCGAACGCGGCGGATCCCCCTTCCGAGGGCGTCGGCAGTGGTTCCACGCGCCGAAGCAAGAGCCATGCGGGTTCTCCTTGCGGACGATCTCGAGACCCTGCGGTCCGGGGTGCGGGACATCCTCCTTCGGGAGAGCGACTTCAAGGTGTCCGAGGCACGGAATCTCGAGGAGCTCCGCGCCAAAGTCGCCCGCTACTCGCCGGACATCGTGCTCGTCGATCTCGATCTACCGCCGGCCGGAGGAATCGCCGCCGTCGCAGAGCTGCAGCGCTCGGAGACCGCCTCGATCCTCTGGAGCTTCGAACCGGACCGCGCTACCGTCCTCGAGGCGATCCGCGCCGGTGCGCGCGGGTACCTCGACAAGGAGATCTCTCCGCAGGGCCTCGTCCGTGCCTTGCGCGGCGTCGTCCGCGGCGAAGCGGCACTCTCGCGTGAGCTTGTGACGCTGCTGATCGACGCGCTGCACGGCGTCCAGGAGCGGGACCGCGTCCGTGACCAGGCCGCCGTCCTCTCGAGCCGCGAGCGCGAGGTGCTGGCGCTCGTCTCGCGCGGCGCGCGCAACCGCGAGATCGGCGAGGAGCTGCACATCTCCGAGTTCACCGTCAAGCGTCACGTGCAGAACATCCTCAACAAGCTCGAAGTGCCGAGCCGGCGCTCGGCCGCCGCGGTCTACCGGTCGGCGTTTCAGTCCGACGGGCTCGCTACGGATGAACGAACACCGGCGTCCCTAACGGGGTGACCCTCATCAGGTAACGCAGGTCGGATGTCTTCGCGTGGAGGCAGCCCTCGGAGTTCGCGTGGCCGGGGACGGTGCCCGACGGCGTCCCGTGGATCGCAAGCCGGCGCGAGCCCTGGTGCCCCGACAGGGCGAGGATGCAGCAGCCGTAGACCGGCGAGAACCGGCTTCCCGGAAGCTTGTCGGTGACGGCGTAGCGCCCTACGGGCGTCGACGATCCTGCGGCCCCGATGTCGATGCGGATGCGCCGCAGAACGGCGTCGCCGCGCTTGGCGGTCAGCGTGCGTCGCGAGAGGTCGGCTTCGAGCTTGATCGAGACGTGGCGATAGTGGAGGCCGGACCGCCGCACCCAGCCGATCCGCCCGTTTGCGACCGTCGAGGTGACGACTCCCAACCACCGACCACGCTTGCGGACGACGGTGAACGTCTGGGGAGAGCCGAACTCAGTCCGCCTGCCGAGCTGGCGGAGCGCAGCGCCGCCCGGGCGTGCACGCACGACCACGGCCGGGCTCGCAACACGCGCGACGAGATAGTCCGTCCGCGGCGCGGGTGCGGCAGGCGGCGGAGCCGCGGCGACGAGCGCAAGAGCGGCTATCCAGGTGAAGCCCATACCCTTCGATCGGCAGGGGCCGCCGGGATGGCACTCCCTCGAAAGGTGACTACGATTCCCTGTAATGCGGGTCGCAGTGCTCCTTTGCGTGTGCGCGCTCGTGGCTCCCCTCTGCGCCGCGGCGCAGACCCCTGCGCCCGTGCCGGCATGGCAGGCTCCGACTCCGGCCGAAGGCGCGACTCTCACGGTCGTCGCGGGGATGCCGCTCGACTTCACGCTCTCCGCCGCCACTCCCGAGCCGGCAACCGTCGTGCACGTCGCCGGCTCAGGACTCCCACAGGGGGCCACGCTGGCGTCGACCGACGGGAATCCGGGCACCGCCGAGTTTCGGTGGACGCCGACGTCCGCGCAGGTCGGCGACCACGCAGTTGTCTTCACCGCCTCGGCCTCGGGCGTTTCTGAGGCGATCACGCTCGGGATCGCAATTCGCGTGACTTCCGAGCTGCCGGTCCGGCTCAGCGTCGGCAACGTGTCGCGGGCCGCGGTCGTCCTCCGACCCGTCTACGCGCGCGCGCGCCCTTCCGCGGCGGCACCCGTCGTCACCCTCGTCGGAAAGCTCACGGAGGAGTACGCGCCGAACATGGTGCTTGCGCTCGAGTCCATCCACGACGTCACCGGGACGCTGTGGGTTCGCGTGCGGCTCTCGATGCTCCCGAACAACTCGACTGGCTGGGTTCCGCGCTCGGCGCTTGGCCCGCTTCGCGTCGCGAGGACGCGTCTCGTCATCGACCGTGCGTTCTTCTCGGCGACCCTGTTCCGCGACGGCCGGGCGGTCTTCCGGACGCGCGTCGGCGTGGGCCGCACCGATTGGCCGACTCCGCGCGGCGAGTTCTACGTGCGCGAGTTGCTGACGAACTTCGGCGATCCGTTCTACGGGCCGGCCGCGTTCGGGACAAGCGCGAAGTCACCGGTCCCGACGGGCTATTTCGCGGGAGCTTTCATCGGCATCCACGGCACGAACGCGCCCGACCTGATCCCGGGGCGGATCTCCCACGGCTGTATCCGCTTGCGGAACGCGGCGATCCTGCGGCTCGTGAAGCTCATGCCGCTCGGGACGCCGGTGACGATTCGCTAGCGCGGAGGCGAGGCGCTCAGAGCTCGGCGGCGATCTCGGCGTGACGCTCGGCGATGCACGCCTCGGCCCACCGTTCGGCGCGCTCGAGCAGGCGCCCCGTCAGGACGTCGCGCTCGGACCCCGCCGGCGGAAGCTGGTTCTCCCCGACCTCGATTCGAACCTGGTGGAGAGAAGCCTCGACGTCCTCGCTCACCTCGTGGCGCTGCTCGGCGACGATCGAAACCTCGCCGACCTCGGGCACAAGGGCCTTCGCGAGCTCGTCGACCTCGGCCGCGGTCGCGTCGCGCCCCGCGAAGACCCCGAAGTTGATCCGGATCTCGAGCCCCGGTGGATCGCCGATCTCTGCGGCGAACACAAGTTGCGGTTCGGTCTGCACGTCCGGCTAGTCCCCGGCTCGTGGAAAACGAATCTTGCTCTTTACGCGTCTCGAACAGACTTTGTGGCTCAGAGCCACAAACCCTCCAGAGGCGCCATGTCTCGCCGCGGGCGCCCCTGGAACGAAGCGGGGTGAACTGTCACAACTTCCGCGATAGTGGCTCAGAGCCACAAAGTCGGGTCAGGCGCTGCGCGGCTCCCAGCCGAAGCGCCGTACGGCGATCAGGAGTCCGGCCACGCCCCAGGCGGCCAGGACGGCTGCGGCTGTCCCGTGGTG
>JAWVDL010000136.1:0-4387 GCA_033857355.1 Gaiellaceae bacterium
CGCAAGCCGAGCCAGCTCTCGGGCGGGCAGCAGCAGCGCATCGCGCTCGCCCGCGCGCTTGTGAACCGTCCTCGCGTCCTGTTGCTCGACGAGCCGCTCGGGGCGCTCGACCTCAAGCTCCGCAAGCAGATGCAGCTCGAGCTGAAGGGGATCCAGCACGAAGTGGAGCTCACGTTCGTCCACGTCACGCACGACCAGGAAGAGGCGATGACGATGGCAGACCGGATCGCGATCATGCACGCCGGCCGGATCGAGCAGCTCGGCGCCCCTGCAGAGCTCTACGAGTTTCCCCGCACCGCCTTCGTCGCCGGCTTCCTCGGGATCTCGAACCTCCTGCCGGGCAAGGTCGCCGGCCGCGGGCTCGTCCGTCTCGACGAAGGCACCGAGGTGCGCGTGCCCCCCGAGGCGCTCGACGGCCGCAAGGACCGGCTCGCCGTCGGCGTGCGCCCCGAGAAGATCAGGCTCGGACCCGGGAGCGGCGAGGACAACCGCCTCGCGGCCACCCTCCTCGAGAGCGCCTATGTCGGCGTCGCCACGCAGTACGTCCTGCAGACGCGGGCGGGCAATGTCAGCGTCTACGTCCAGAACAGCGCGCCCGGTGCGCGCGACCAGAACCCAACCGAGATCTCGTGGAGCCCGGATTCCACGTTCGTCGTCGATTCCATGGAAGGAGCAGAATGACCGACCAGCTCACGAGGCGAATGCTGCTCGAGCGCGCCGCGCTCGGCGGTGCCGCGCTGACCCTGCCGGCTTTCCTTGCCGCGTGCGGCGGCTCGTCGAAGAAGAGCAGCGCCGCTCCGGCCACGACCAGCCACACACTCGCCAAGACGTTGCACTTCTCGAACTGGACGCTCTACATCGACAAGAAGGGCAACCGGCACCCGTCGCTCGAGCAGTTCAAGAAGCGCTACGGCGTGACCGTCGACTACACCGAGGACGTCAACGACAACGCGTCCTTCTACGGGAGCAAGCTCCAGGGGCCGCTGTCGCACGGCCAGTCGACGGGGCGCGACATCGTCGTCATGACCGACAACTCGCGGTACCCGAGTTTGCTGATCAAGAAAGGCTGGGTCGAGAAGCTCGACAAGAGCGCGATCCCGAACATCAAGAACCTGCTGCCGGTGCAGCAGCACCCGAGCTGGGATCCCAACCGCGACTACAGCCTGCCGTGGCAATCCGGCATGACCGGCATCGCCTACAACGAGAAGCTCACGGATCCCGTCCTCACGATCGACGACCTCCTGAGCAACAAGAAGCTCAAGGGCAAGGTCACGATCCTGAACGAGTTCGCCGACGCGATGACGCTGGTGATGGCGGCGAACGGCGACGACCCGGGCAAGATCACCGACGCGACCTTCAACAAGGCGCTCGCGCGGATCAAGAAGGCGGTCGACTCCGGCCAGATCCGCCAGTTCACGGGGAACGACTACAGCGACAAGCTCGCCAAGGGCGACATCTCCGCTGCGATGGCCTGGTCGGGCGACGTCGTCCAGCTGCACGCGGACAACCCGCACCTGCAGTGGAATCTTCCCGACACGGGCGGCGACATCTGGACGGACAACATGCTGATCCCGAAGGGCGGCGACGTCTACACCGCGTCGGTCTACATGAACTTCGTCTACGACCCGAAGATCGCGGCCGAGATCGAGGACTACGTCAACTACATCTGCCCGGTCGTCGGCGCGAAGGAGGCGCTGCAGAAGATCGACCCGGGCGTTGCGAAGAACACGCTGATCTTCCCGACGAAGAAGATGCTCGACAACGTCCACACGATCGACCCGAACGCCCTCAACAACGAGAAGTACCTCACCGCCTGGCAGAACCTGGTCTCGGCGTAGTGAGCTTTCGGCACCGAGGACTGACGCCGTACCTGCTGCTCGCGCCTGGCGTGGCGTGGCTTGCGGCGTTCTTCCTCGTGCCGCTGGGCTTCCTCGCGTACCAGTCGCTGCAGTCGGGGTCGCTCGACTTCGGCTACGCGTTCTCCTGGGCGTGGGGGAACTACTGGGACGTGATCCGGAACTACCGCAGCCAGTTCGTGCGGTCGCTCGAGTACGCGGGCATAGCGACCGTGATCGCCCTCGTGGTCAGCTATCCGGTCGCCTACTGGATCGCGTTCCGCGGCGGCCGGTGGAAGAACCTGTTCCTGCTCTTCATCGTCGCGCCGTTCTTCGTCACGTACCTGATTCGCACGCTCGCCTGGGAGACGATCCTCTCCGACCACGGGCTCGTGGTGAACACGCTCCGCAACCTCCATCTCCTCGGGTCCGGCGGACGGCTGCTCGCGACGTCGGTCGCGGTCGTCGCCGGCATCACCTACAACTTCCTGCCCTTCATGGCCCTGCCGCTCTATGTCTCGCTGGAGCAGATCGACGGGCGGCTCATCGAGGCGGCGCAGGACCTGTACGCGAGCAAGTGGAAGGCCTTCCTCCGCGTGACGCTGCCGCTGTCGCTGCCGGGAATCGTCGGAGGCACGCTGCTCACGTTCATCCCTGCGGCGGGAGACTTCATCAACGCGCAGCTGCTCGGCTCGCCGAAGCAGCACATGATCGGCAACGTCATCCAGTCGAAGTTCCTCGAGCTGACCGACTATCCGGCGGCCGCCTCGATGTCCTTCGTCCTGATGGCGGCCATCGTGATCATGGTCCTCTTCTACGTCCGCTCGGTCGGGACGGAGGAGCTGACCGGATGAGCGTCTTGCGCCGGCACGCGCTCACCGCCTACGCGGCGCTCTTCTTCGCCTACCTGCTGCTTCCGATCGGCGTCGTGGTCGCGTTCTCGTTCAACAATCCCAAGGGCCGCTTCAACTACACGTGGCAGGGCTTCACGTGGGACAACTGGCTGAACTGGGACGCCATCCCCGGCCTGCGCAGCGCGCTTGCGCTCTCGCTCGAGATCGCCCTGCTCGCCAGCATCGTCGCAACGGCGCTCGGGATGCTGATCGCCCTTGCCCTGGTGCGCTACGGCTTCCGCGGCCGGGCCGCGACGAACCTGCTCGTCTTCCTGCCCCTCTCGACACCCGAGATCGTCCTCGGCGCATCGCTGCTGGCGCTGTTCCTGAACGCCAACGTCCCGTTCGGCTTCTGGACGATCTTCATCGCGCACGTGATGTTCTGCATCAGCTTCGCCGTCGTCACGATCAAGGCGCGCCTCGTCGGCTTCGACCGTCATCTCGAGGAGGCGGCCATGGATCTCGGCGCGAACGGGTGGACGACCTTCGTGAAGATCACCCTCCCGCTGACCGCGCCTGCGATCCTCAGCGCCCTCCTGCTCTGCTTCGCCATCTCGATCGACGACTTCGTCGTGACCTACTTCAACGCCGGTGCGCGGACGACGTTCCCGCTGTTCGTCTGGGGCGCCGCCCGCGTGGGTGCACCACCGCAGGTGAACGTGATCGGGACGGCGATCTTCGTCGTCGCTGTCAGCGCAATGCTCGCCAACGTCGTCATCCAGCGCCGCCGCGCGCTGAAAGGAGCCTGAATGGCCGCTTCCTCCGAGACCGCGTCATCCGCCGCCGAGCTCCAGCAGATGGCGCGCGATCACCTCTGGCTGCACTTCACGCGCATGGCCGGCTACCAGTCGACCGAGATCCCGATCATCGTCCGCGGCGACGGCTGCCACCTCGAGGACTCGAACGGAAAGCGCTACCTCGACGCGCTCGCCGGGCTCTTCGCGGTCAACATCGGCTACGGGTACGGCGAGGAGGTGGGGGAGGCCGCGGCGGCGCAGATGCGCGAGCTGCCCTTCTACACGAACTGGTCGTACGCACACCCGCGCGCGATCGAGCTCGCGGCCGAGGTCGCGTCGCTCGCGCCCGGCGACCTGAACCGCGTCTTCTTCGTCTCCGGTGGCTCGGAGGCGGTCGAGGCGGCGTGGAAGCTCGCCCGCCAGTACCACGCGGCCCGGGGCGAGCGTCGCTGGAAGGCCATCGGGCGGCGTCTCGCGTACCACGGCACGACGATGGGTGCGCTCTCGATCAACGGGATCTCCGCGCTCAAGAACCCGTTCGAGCCGCTCGTGCCAGGGGCTGTCCATGTCCGGAACACGAACCGCTACCACCGGCCCCCCGAGGAGACCGAGGCCGAGTTCACGGCCTTCCTCCTCGACGATCTGGAGTCTGCGATCGAGCAGGAGGGGCCGGAGTCGGTCGCGATGGTGATCTTCGAGCCGGTGCAGAACGCCGGGGGCTGCTTCACGCCGCCCGACGGCTACTTCGCCGGCGTTCGCGAGATCTGCGACGACTACGGGATCCTCCTGTGCGCGGACGAGGTGATCACCGGCTTCGGCCGTGTCGGACACTGGTTCGGGTCGGAGCGCTACGACATCCGTCCCGACCTCGTCACTTCCGCGAAGGGTCTCTCCTCCGCCTATGCGTCGATCGGCGCGGTGA
>JAWVDL010000137.1:0-2901 GCA_033857355.1 Gaiellaceae bacterium
TCGACGAGCGCGGCTTTCGACGGCGTGTAGGGCTCGCCTCCGAAGATGAAGAGCGTGTCGGCGATGTCGAGCCCGTCGTCGATTGCGGCCTGGCAGACGCGCACCGCCGAGCTCGGCGTGCACATCAGCGCCGCCGGCCTGCCCGCCACCTTGGCGCCGGCGAGCCAGCGGGCGATCACGCCGGCATCGCCGGGCGGGACGTGTCTCGGAAACGCGAAGCCTGAGGAGCCGAGCCGGGCACCGAGCCAGGAGACGCCGAGCAAGAGTCTCGGGCGAAGCGACGTCGCGTCCCACGCGAGCTTGTCGTGCGAGAACCAGCGATCGACTCTGCCGCCGCAGAGCGGCATCGTCAGCGCGCAGAAGATCCCGGCGAGGCTCGGCGGCAGCGGCTGCCAGACGGCGAACGGACGACCCGTGAGCCCGAACGCCTCGTCGAAGAACCAGAAGGAGTCGGCGAAGGAGTCGAGGAGGCGCAGGTCGATGGTCAGCGGCCGCGGCTTGGCGGACGAGCCTCCGCTCGTGCCGCCGAAGTGCCGGGTGAGCTGCGGGGAGTCGAAGGCGGCGCCGTCGCGCTTGAACTCCTCGATCGAGACGCGCACTCCCGCGTCGAAGAACCGCTCGAGCGCGCCCTCGACGCCTTGCTCCCGAACGAGCGCGAGCGCATCCTCCCGCTCGATCCCGGCCCGGTCGAAGAGAGGCCGGTACGGACTGTCCGGAAGGTCGAAGACGCTTTCGGAAAGCTGGGCGCAGAGCCGCTCCTCACGCTGGGCCAGCTCGTCGAGCAGCCGAGCGCGCCGGACGCTCTCGGGCGTGCGCTTCCTCAGATGCCGCGGCAGCGCGACCGAGAACCGCGCGAACGCAGCGGCCTCTCGCGCGAAAGGTCGACCCAGCACTGCTGCGAGTCTATTTGCCGCCCAGGACGAAGTAGAGGATCAGAATCGCCGCGGCGACGATCGCGACGACGACGCCGACGGTTGCCGTGACGCCACCGAGGATGATCCAGGGCGTCCGCTCGCTGCGTCCCGCCTCGGCTTCGGCCTCGAGGCTCTTGACCGTGTCGACCGGATGGACGACCGGGTCCGGCAGCGCTTCCTTGGCTTTCTCGACCGGATCTGCCACGCAGCCCGCATACCCGGCCGCGCTAGGATCGAAGCGTGGCGAGCGCGACGAAGCCCGACCGGCTCTGGTTCACGCCCGACGACGCGGCGAACGAGCTCATCGCGCGGGACCCCTTTGCGCTGCTCGTCGGGTTCGCTCTCGACCAGCAGGTCAGCGTCCAGAAGGCGTTCTCGTCGCCGCGCGACCTCCAGGAACGCCTCGGCGGCGAACTCGACGCCTGCAAGATCGCGACGATGGACACCGGCGAGCTCGAAGAGCTCTTCTTCCGCAAGCCCGCACTCCACCGCTATCCGGGCGCGATGGCGAAGCGCGTGCAGGATCTCGCCGCAACGGTGTGCGACGAGTACGGCGGGCAGGCCGAGCGCGTCTGGAGCGAGGCGGCCGACGGTGCCGATCTCAAGCGCCGGCTGGCTGCGCTGCCCGGCTTCGGAGACATGAAGGTGCGGAGCAGCCTCGCTGTGCTCGCGAAGCGCTTCGGCGTCGACCTCCCGGGGATGGACGAGGTGGTGCCGACGCATCCGACGCTCGGGGACGTCGATTCGGCCGAGGCGCTCGAGGCGTACCAGGAAAAGAAGCGCGCTTACAAAGCAAAGCTCCGAGCCGAACGCTCCTGATCGACGTCCGCACGCTCAGCGACGGTGGGCAGACCGCGCCCGAGATCGCGCAGACGATCGCGGACTTCGTCGACCAGGCCCAACACAGCCTCGACATCGCGCTCTACGACGTCCGGCTCCACGATCCCTCGGCCGAGATCATCCGCGGCGCCTTCGAGCGCGCCCGCGCGCGCGGGGTCCCCGTCCGGCTGGCCTACAACGTCGACCATGGCAAGAAGATCCCCGTGCCGCCGCCGCCGCTGACCGAGCCGTCGTTGCTCGAGACGCTTCCGGTCGAGCTCGCGCCCATCCCGGGTGTGCCGGACCTCATGCATCACAAGTTCATCGTCCGGGACGGGGCGAGCGTCTGGGCGGGCTCCACGAACTGGACCGACGACTCGTGGACGCGCGAGGAGAACGTGATCCTCACGATCGACTCGCCGGAGGTCGCCGCCCGCTACGCGCTCGACTTCGAGCAGCTCTGGGAGAAGCGGCAGGTCGACAAGAGCGGGAAGGTGCCGACCGAGCCCATCGACGTCGGAGGCATCCCGGTGCGAACGTGGTTCTCTCCGAAGCGAGGCGAGCGGCTCGCGGCGCGGATCGCGAAGACGATCAAGACCGCCGAGCGCCGCATCCGCATCGCCTCGCCGGTGATCAGCTCCGGGCCGATCCTCGGCGCGTTGGCGGAGGTCGCCTCGGATGGGCGCATCGACCTCGCGGGCGTCGTCGACCAGACGCAGATCAACGAGGTGCTCTACCAGTGGGACGAGAACGGCAACAACACGTGGAAGGAGCCGGCGCTGCGGGCTGCGCTCTCGCGCGCTCCGTTCAGCGGCAAGGTCTCGACGCCGTACGCGCCCGGACGCGTGCACGACTACATGCACGCGAAGGTCACCGTCGCCGACGACACGGTTTTCATCGGCAGCTTCAACCTCTCGCACTCGGGAGAGCTGAACGCCGAGAACGTGCTCGAGCTCCGCCATCCGGAGCTCGCCGAGCGGATGGCGACCTTCATCGACGAGGTGCGCGGGCGGTACGAGCCGGTCCAGTTGAGACCGTGAAGCTCGCCGCGCTCCTGGTCTCGCTCGTCGTCCTTCCCGCCGCCGCTCCGACTCCTCGGCTCGCGGGCTGCCCGGTGTTCCCGGCGACGAACGCCTGGAACCAGCGCGTCGACCGGCTTCCCGTCGCC
>JAWVDL010000138.1:0-3799 GCA_033857355.1 Gaiellaceae bacterium
CGATCGACTCGAAGACGGCGACCGCGCCGGCGCCGAGGAGCTCCTGCTCGGAGAAGCCGCCCGTCATCAGGCACACCGTCTCGATCCCGGCTTTCCGCGCCGCCTCGACGTCCCAGGGCGTGTCGCCGAGCATCGCCGCGTCGCGCGTTTCCGCCTTCTCCAGGGCTGCGTTGACGAGGTCGGGCTCGGGCTTCGACGCCTCGACGTCGTCGTTCGTCGTCCACGAGTCGGCGAGGTCGCGAGCGTCGAGCAGGTCGAGGAAATGGTGGAGATGCTTCTCGATCGCCGAGCTCGCGAGGACGACGGCCTGGCCGCGCTCCTTGAGCTCGACGATCAGGTCGCGGGCTCCTTCGAGCGGAGCGACCTCGCCGATCACCTCGTCGAAGAGGCGCTCCCATTCGTCGCGCACGTCGTCGCCGAGCCGCTCCTCCACCTCGTCGCCCGCCACGGCGGCCACGAACTTGTCGCCGCCCATCCCGACGTGGCGGTGGAGCCGCCACACCGGGATGGTGACGTCGTGCTTGCGAAAGGCGCGGTACCAGCAGAGCGCGTGCTGGTAGTTCGTGTCGACGAGCGTCCCGTCGACGTCCAAAACCGCAGCCTGCGCCACTAAGCGGTGGCCGCTTCCGTCTTCTCGGCCTGCTCGGCGTGCCGCCCTTCGGCGATCTCCTCGATCAGCTTCTCGACGAACGCCGGGATGTCGTCGGGCTTGCGACTGGTCACGAGGCCCTGGTCGACGTGCACTTCCTCGTCCACCCAGGTGGCGCCGGCGTTGCGGATGTCGGTCTTGATGCTTGGGTACGACGTCAGCGTCCGGCCTCGCACCACATCCGCCTCGACGATCGTCCAGGGCCCGTGGCAGATCGCGCCGACCGGCTTGCCGGCCTCGAAGAACGCCCGCACGAACTCGACCGCGTCGGGATCGGCGCGAAGCTTGTCCGGATTGCCGACGCCGCCCGGCAGGACGAGCGCGTCGTAGTCCTCCGCGCGTGCCTGGCCGACGATCTCGTCGACCGGGTGGGTCGCGCCTGGCTTCAACTCCTGCTCGTTCAGCGCGGTGATCTCTCCCTCCTCGAGCGAAACCAGCGTCAGCTCGGCGCCGGCCTCCTCGAGCGCCTGCCACGGCTTCTTCAACTCGCTCTCCTCGTAGGCGTCGGCCGCGAGGAACGCGACCTTCTTGCCCTGTAGCTCTTGCGCCATCTCGTCCTCCTTCGGTCTCGGAACGAGGACCGCCTACCCGGCGGCGCAAGCTCCGTAAACAGCCGCGGAATGGGGATCAAGTCGGGCCTGGATCTGCCGATTCCGTCGGTGTGGCCACTCGCAAGCTCCTGCCGCTCCTCGGCGCACTCGTCGCCGCCGCCGTCCTCCCATTCGGCGCGGCCGCGTCGAACCTGATCGATCGAAACGCGCAGAACATCCGGCTCAAGGTGAATCGCAACGGTGAGGCGCTCGTCTCGTACCAGGCGGCCGGGCGCACGCGCAACGTGCTGGCCTGGGGCGCGCTGAACGCGCGCTTCCCGAATCCCGCCTCGAGCGTGCCGCAGGTGCACTTCAAGCTCGACTACTCCGGCGGCTGGGGCAAGTACCACCAGACCTACTGGAAGAAGTTCAAGAGCTCCTGTCGCGCGTACGACGGACCGGCGCTCCCCTGGCTCGTCACCGCGTGCAAGGCCCCGGACGGGTCGTACTGGGCGCTGCAGAGCTGGCAGACGCCGCTGCCGGACCTCGGCTTCTCGCCCTGGACGCCGCAGCTGTCGGCCTGGGAGCTCCATCTCTCCCACTGGACCGGCCCGCTCGCGAAGCTCGAGGTCTGGACAGACTGGATCTACGGCGGTCGGTTCCACGATCTCTTCGGGCGCCTGAGCTACGGCGGGCAGCCCGTCTACGGCTACGGGACGACGAACGTCGGCGCGCCGACCGACCGCTACGGCCGACTGCTCTACCTCGACACGTACAACTCGGCCTACGGCACCGGCTGGCGGCGCGAGAACTCCTTCGTCGCGCACAATCCCACCGGCGTCTTCTGCTACGGCTTCTACACGTTCAACCCGTTCAAGGGCGGCTACCTCGCGCCGCCGGGCTACAACGGCGGGATGCGCGGGCCGGGCAACGGCGAGAAGTACCGGATCACGGTCGAAGGTCCGGGCGTCACGCCGGACGTGACGTGGATCGGAAACGGTCTCCACGACTTCGACCGCCGGAGCTCCGAGGACGTCGCCTACGAGCAGCAGATGAACGGCGTGCTCGACTCGATCCTGAACGGCGACAAGCTCTGTAGACAGCACTAGGGCGCCTTCTCGGGGCGGGGATACCCTTGGTCCCACGCGCCCGTAGCTCAGTGGACAGAGCGGCGGCCTTCTAAGCCGTTGGTCGGAGGTTCGAATCCTCCCGGGCGCATTTCCCCGCTGAAACCGGGATCTCGGGCAGTCCGCTACCTCGTTCGAGTGATCGAAAGGTCCCGCGAGCCGGCCGATGTCAGTGGGGATGCTCCGGGTACGAAAGACGCTCGTCACTGTCCTTGCCATGTCGCTCTCGGCGGTCGCGCTGACCGCTCCGGCGTCGGCGAGGAACGACGGACCCGTCAGCGCTTCGAGCGGCGTCAGCACCCTCGAGGCCGCGGTGCTCACGAGCGTCAACCAGATTCGCGCGCAGCACGGTCTGCACGCGCTCAAGCTCTCCACCCGCCTCTCGGCCGCGGCCGACCAGCACTCGGAGGCGATGGGCTCGAAAGGATTCTTCAGCCACGACTCCGCGGACGGATCAGCGTTCTGGAAGCGGATCCGCCGCTACTACACCGACCGGAACTATCGCTACTGGTCGGTCGGCGAGAACCTGCTCTGGTCTTCACCGGACGTCGATGCCCCTCAGGCGCTCGACATGTGGATGAAGAGCCCCGAGCACCGAGCGAATCTCCTGAGCAAGCGTTGGCGCGAGATCGGCCTCTCGGCGGTTCACGTCCAGGCGGCTCCGGGCGCCTTCCAGGGTCTCGACGTCACAATCGTGACGGCTGACTTTGGCGTCAGGCGCTAGGTCTCGCCCGGAATAGGCGCCGGCGGCACCTCGTCGGTCTGCGCGTGCACCTTCCGGTACGCGAGCCAGTCGCGCAGGATCACCTGGATCGCACCGGCCACCGGGATCGCGGCAAGCGCGCCGAGCACGCCCGCGACCTGCGAGCCGATCAGCACCGACATCAGCACGACGAGCGGTGAGAGCTGCACCGTGCGGCCGTAGACCAGCGGCTGCAGGATGTGGTTCTCGAGCTGCTGGTAGAGGATGAAGAACGTCACGACGACGATTCCCGCAGGGATCCCGTGCAGGAACGCGACGATGCCGACGATTACAGCCGCGATGGTGGCTCCGGCGAGCGGGATCAGGTCGAGGATCGCAACGACGAGGCCGAGCGCAACCGCGTACGGAACGCCCATGACGAGCAGGACGATCGTCGTCGAGGCTCCCGCGATCAGGCTGATCAGGAGGTTTCCGGTCACGTAGCCGCCGACGGTCTTGTAGATGTCGTGCCCGACGCTTCGCCAGCGCGGCCGCGAGCGCTCGGGCACGAGCGTGAACGCGCGGTCGATCCAGCTCGGTCCTTCCAGCAGCATGAACAGCGTCAGGAAGATCACCGTCACCGTCCCGACGATGAACGTGATGATCCCCTTGGTCACCGAGAGAGCGATCCCCGAGAAGCCGAACAGCTTCGCGGCACCGCCGCCCTTCACCGCGCTCTGCACGCGCTCGACCACTTGGTACTTGCGCTCGAGGAACCCGAGGCGGCCCCGGCCGTTCGTGAGGTCGTGGA
>JAWVDL010000139.1:0-2902 GCA_033857355.1 Gaiellaceae bacterium
ACCTGCACTCGACGGGGCAGCTGCACAAGGGCGGGCCGAACTCCGGTCTCTTCATCCAGGTCGTCGACGACACCGGCGAGGAGATCCCGATTCCGGAGCAGCCGTTCGGCTTCGGCAAGCTGATCCGTGCGCAGGCCGCCGGTGACTTCGAGTCGTTGCGGGAACGGGGACGGCGGATCGCACGCGTCAGATTGGAGGACTTCTAGATGCAACTGGGGATGATCGGGCTCGGCCGGATGGGCAACGGGATGACCGAGCGCCTCCGCAAGCTCGGCGACCACGACGTCAAGACCTACGACCCGCAGGTGGAGTCGACGGCGGAGTCGCTGCACGAGCTGGCGGAACAGCTCGAAAAGCCCCGCGCCTTCTGGATGATGATCCCGGCCGGGAAGATCACGGAGGACACGTTCCTCGAGCTGCTCGACATCGCGGAGCAGGGCGACACGATCGTCGACGGCGGCAACTCGAACTTCCGCGACTCCCAGCGCCGCTATAAGGACGCCGCCGAGCACGGGATCCACTTCGTCGACGTGGGCGTCTCGGGCGGGATCTGGGGCCTCGAGGTGGGCTTCTGCCTCATGGCCGGCGGCGACGACGAGCCGGTCGAGCGGCTACGCCCGATCTTCGAGACGCTTGCCCCGGAAGAGGGCTACGCGCACGTCGGCAAGCCGGGCGCCGGGCACTTCGTGAAGATGGTCCACAACGGGATCGAGTACGGCCTGATGCAGGCCTACGCGGAGGGCTTCGAGGTCATGAAGGCCCAGCCGGACTTCGAGCTCGACCTGCACGAGATCGCCGGCATCTGGCGCTACGGCTCGGTCGTCCGCTCGTGGCTCCTCGAGCTCCTGCACGCTGCCTTCGAGAAGGAGGGCTCGCAGCTCGAGAAGATCCACGGCTTTGTCGAGGACTCCGGTGAGGGCCGCTGGACGATCGCCGAGGCGATCGCGGAAGACGTTCCTGTTCCGGTGATCAGCGCCGCGCTCTACGCCCGGTTCGCCTCCCGCCAGGAGGAGTCGTTCGCCGCCAAGGTCACCGCCGCCCTCCGCAATCAGTTCGGCGGCCACGCGGTGAAGGCGGTCGAGGACGCAAAGGCGACGCCGCAGGATCCACGCTAGTGGCCGCAACGACGGAGGAGCAGGCGAATCCGCTGCTCGATGGCTTGCGCATGGTGCGCACGCCCGAGCCCTGCGCCCTCGTCATCTTCGGCGCGTCGGGCGACCTGACGCAGCGCAAGCTCTTCCCGGCCCTCTACTCGCTCGCGTTTCGCCGGCTCCTCCCCTCGCAGTTCGCCATCGTCGGCGTCGCGCGAAGCGAGATGTCGAACGACGACTGGATCGCCGAGATGAAGAAGGCGGTGCAGGAGCACGGCCGCGACGAGTTCAGGGACGACGTCTGGGACTCGCTCGCCGAAGGGATGCGCTACCTCGCCATGGACTTCGCCGACGACTCGAAGGAGGACGAGCTCGCGCAGACCCTGAACGAGCTCGACTCCGAGCGCGGCACGAAGGAGAACCGCGTCTACTACTTCGCCGTCCCGCCGAGTGCGATCGGCACGCTCGTCGACGCGCTCGGCCGCCGCCGGGGAGCGAACGGCTGGGTGCGCCTGATCATCGAGAAGCCGTTCGGCCATGACGTCGACTCCGCCCGAGAGCTGAACTCGAAGCTCGCCGAGTACTTCGACGAGAGCGAGGTCTTCCGGATCGACCACTACCTCGGCAAGGAGACGGTCCAGAACATGCTCGCACTGCGGTTCGCGAACGGCATCTTCGAGCCGATCTGGAACCGCCAGTTCATCGACCACGTCCAGATCACGGTCGCCGAGTCGATCGGGATCGAGAACCGCGCCGGCTACTACGAGCAGGCCGGCGTGATCCGCGACATCTTCCAGAACCACCTGCTGCAGCTCGTCGCGTTGACCGCGATGGAGACTCCGATCGACTTCACGGCCGACTCTGTGCGCGGCGAGAAGGTCAAGGTCTTGCGCTCGCTCCACACCCCCGGCCCGAAGAGCGTCGTCCGCGGCCAGTACGGACGCGGCTTCGTCGAGGGGGAGGAGGTGCCCGCGTACCGCGAGGAGCCGGACGTCGCTCCCGATTCGCTGACCGACACGTACGTCGCGGCCAAGCTCTACGTCGACAACTGGCGCTGGGCGGACACGCCGTTCTACGTGCGCGCGGGCAAGCGACTCGCGCGGCGCGAGACGACGATCGCGATCCAGTTCCACCGGGCTCCTCACCCGCCTTTCGCGGACATCGCCGGCGACGGCCTGCGCCCGAACGTCCTGCTCGTCCACATTCAGCCGGACGAGGGCGTGTCCCTCGCGATCGGCGCCAAGGTGCCCGGCCAGGGCATGTCGATTCGCACGGTGCACATGGACTTCCTCTACGGCGGCGCCTTCCGCACCGGGCTGCCCGAGGCCTACGAGCGGCTCATTCTCGACTGCCTGCTCGGGGACGCAACGCTCTTCACGCGCGCCGACGAGGTCGACGAGCAGTGGCAGCTCGTGGACACGATCGTCGCCGCCTGGCGCCGCGACCGGCCCAACTTCCCGAACTACGAGGCAGGTACTTGGGGACCTGTAGCCGCGGACGACTTGCTTCATAGGGACGGGCGTTCTTGGAGGAGACATTGAGTTCTTCCGCGGCGGCTACTCGTATGGCCCGGAGCGTGACCCTAGAGCGCGTAGCGCGGGGCCCGACCGCCGCGGACGACCTGCTGCATCGGGACGGGCGCTCCTGGAGGCGGCACTGAGCGCATCCACGATCGCCGAGCTCGAGCACGAGCTGAACGGCCTGCGCTCGCAGGAGGCCGCCGCCGGACAGCCGCTCCAGCACACGAGCGTGATGACGCACATCGCTTGGGTTCCCGCGGACTGGGTCGGGGCCGCCGAGAACGTGCTCGC
>JAWVDL010000140.1:0-3249 GCA_033857355.1 Gaiellaceae bacterium
TGCGCGCCGAGCTGGCCGTCTACCCACGCAACCTCGAAGGGATCGAGCTGCCGCCGAACGCTCGGGCACGAGTCGTCGGCCCCACCGAGCTGCGGGACCTCTACGCCGGCGCCGCCTGCGTGGTCATCCCGCAGCGGCGTCCCGAGTATCCCTACGGGTCGGAAGGCGGCGGGCTCACGTCGCTCCTCGAGTCGATGGCCATGGCGAGGCCGACGGTGATCAGCGACCGCCCGATCCTGCACGACTACGTCCGCGACGATGAGACGGCCGTGATCGTTCCGCCCGAGGATCCTGTCGCGCTGGCGGCCGCGATCGAGGGCGTCCTCGCGGATCCGGGGTCGCTGGGCGCAGCTGCCCGCAGGCGGGTCGAGACGGACCTGACCACGCGGCACCTGGCCGAGCGCCTGGCACCCATCTTCCGCGAGACGGCGCAGTGACGATGCGCGTCGGCATCGATCTGTCGCCGCTGCGGCTGACGCGGGCCGGGACGGCGCGGTATCTCCGGATCCTCCTCGGCGAGCTGGACCGCCGCGACGATGTCGAGGTCGCGCCGATCGCCTGGGGCGGAAGCGGGCGGCTCACGGCGGCGGTTCGCGACGCAGCGTGGTATCCGGTCGCCCTTCCGAGGGCCGCGCGCCGCGTCGACGTCCTGCACTGTCCGTCGTACCGGGCGCCGTTCCGCTCGCGAACCCCGCTCGTGGTGACCGTGCACGACCTCGCGCTGTTCCGGCACCCGGAGGTGTTCAACCGCTGGTCGCGCGGCTATGGGCGCTTCGCGGTGCCGCGCGTCGTTCGAGCCGCCCGCCTCGTGATCGCCGTCTCCGAGTTCACGCGCGACGAGCTGGTCGAGCTGCTCGACCTGGATGCCGACCGGATCCGCGTCGTCCCGAACGGGATCAGCGGGCTTTTCACTCCGGAGGGGCCTGCGGGGGAGGGCGACTACGTGCTCGCGGTCGGGACGCTCGAGCCGCGCAAGAACCTCCACCGCCTGATCGAGGCGACCCGCCACCTCGACGCGGAGCTGCGGATCGTCGGCCGCCGCGGCTGGGGGAACGTGGACGTCGACGAAAGCCGTGTCCGCTGGCTCGGCGAGGTTCCCGACGAGGAGCTCGCCGTCCTGTACCGGGGCGCTCGATGCGTCGCGTACCCCTCCCTGTACGAGGGCTTCGGCTATCCCGTCGTCGAGGGCATGGCCTGCGGCACGCCCGTGGTCACGAGCGCAGGCGGTGCGACCGAGGAGATCGCCGGTGGAGCAGCGGTGCTGGTGGATCCGCTCGACCCGGCGTCGATCCGCGCGGGGATCGAAGAGGCGGTCGCGCGCCGCGACGAGCTCGTGCCCAAAGGCCTCGCGCGCGCGCAGGCGTTCGCGCCCGAGCGCTTTGCGGAGGCGACGGTCGCCGTTTACAGGGAGGCGCTACGCGATCCAGATCCCGTGTGAGAACGCGACCGCTGCCACCGCGCCGAGAGCCGCGAACGCGATCAGCGTCGCCTCCCGCGCGCGCGGCCGGTCGCGGAGGACCGCTGCGAGCGCGATGAACAGCGGGAAGTCGTAGAGCAGATAGCGCGGGTAGCTCGCGAGCGGAACGACGTCGACGGGCGCGCTGAGCAGGATGACCTGGATCGAGACCGCGTAGAGCCCGAGGGCGGGTCCGAGCCGCTGCCACACGATCCACGTCAGCCACACGGCCGCGACCAGCACGGCCAGGTGCACCGCGTTCCACGTGCCGAAAACCTCACGCTGGGCGTATCCACCGGGCTGGCCGAGCGCGCGCGGCAGGTGCTGGCCGAGCTCGCTGAAGCCCTGCCAGCCCGAGTGCAGCGCGTGCCAGAGCCCGCCGAACGGGCCGGCCGCCGAGGTATGGCGATTCCACACCTTGTCGAGCGCGTCCTGGAACGCGAGTGCGGAGCCGAACCGGTGCCGGAGATAGAGCATGTAGGCCCCGAGCGCGGCGGGCAGCAGGAGCAGTGGGGCGGGTCGCGCGAGCTCCTTGAAGCTCCGCCCGCGCGGCCACAGCAGGTACAGCAGAGGCGGGAGCAGTGCGAGCCCGGCCAGCCGCGTCCCCACCGCGAAGCCTCCGAGGATCCCCGCCAGCCAGGGCCGGTTCCTCGTCGCGGCGAGAAAGGCGCCGGCCGCGAATGCGAGGAAGAAGCCCTCGGAGTACGCGCTGGTGAAGACGAACGAGACCGGATACAGGGCGACGTAGAGGCCGGTGTCGCGCGCCCCGCGCGGCCCGATCAGCGGCTGGGCGATCCGCGCGAGCGCCACCGCTCCTACACCTGCGGCGACGAGCGAGAGCAGGATGGCAACGGCCAGGCTCGAGCCGAGCAGCCGCACCGCCATGGGATAGACGGGAAAGAAAGCGGTCGACGCCTTCACGTCGTAGCCGTGGTGGACGATCCGGAGATACCACCCCGCGTCCCATTGCTCGAACGTGCCGAAGACGAGATCCGAGCGGGAGTCGAAGGCGTGGAAGGGCGGAAAGCCGTGCCGCAGCGGCACCCAGAGCAGCGACAGCGCACCCAACGCCCAGTACGCCGCCCTGATCGCGATCAGCGTCCAGAACGGCCCAGCCCGTGCAGCGCGCCCTTCCTGCATGGAACGGCCATACTTCCACAGTGAGCGAGCCCAAGAACGAACACCTCACCGCAGCCCAGCGCGACGCGCTCGCGACCGAGCTCGCGGAGCTCGAAGGCCCCCGCAGGAAGGCCGTCGTCCACGCGATCAAGACCGCGCGCGAGCACGGTGACCTGTCCGAGAACGCCGAGTATCACGCGGCGAAGAACGAGCAAGGCTTCCTCGAGGCGCGAATCCGCAAGCTGCGCTCTCGGCTCGACCACCACGTGCTCGTCGACGAGTCAGAGCTCGCCGACGGCCAGGTCGGCGTCGGGTCCGTCGTCGAGGTCGAGGACGAGACCGGGCAGAAGCTCGAGGTCGAGATCTCGAGTGTGGGCGGGGCCGGCGCCGTCTCGCCCGACTCGCCGCTCGGCCGCGCGCTCGTCGGCGCCGCGACCGGAGACGCGGTGCGGGTGGAGGCGCCACGCGGCGCCTGGACCGCGCGCGTGCTCTCGGTCCGCCGCGGCTGAGCCCCGGTAGGCAGAAAGCTAGTCTGAGGTGGTGGCCGACGCCACGATCCTCGTGGTGGACGACGACCCGCCGATCCGCCGGATGCTCGACCGGACGCTCGCCGCAGAGGGCTACGCGGTCGAGACCGCTGCCGACGGCGGTGCGGCCCTCGCACGGGTCGAAGC
>JAWVDL010000141.1:0-2729 GCA_033857355.1 Gaiellaceae bacterium
TCGGCTACTCGACGCGCTTCCGCAACCGCGCGGGGCTCGAGCGCTCCGAGAACGACTACCTGACCGGTGCGAACGGGAACCTGGGTGCGGTCTTCTCCACCGAGATCGACCGGCTCAAAGGACAGACCGTGAAGGGAAACAGCCTCGTCCTCACCATCGACGCAAACCTGCAGGCGCTCGCGAACCGTGCGCTCGCAGGGAAGTGCGGCTCGATCGTCGCGACCGACCCGACGACGGGGCGGGTGCTCGTGATGGCGTCCTCGCCGACCTACAACCCGAACGCCGCCGAGAAGCCGGACTTCCTGCACATCGTCGGGAGGATCAAGGGCGGCTGCGACTTCGTGGCGCCGCTCCTGAACCGTGCGACGAGCGGTCTCTTCACGCCCGGCTCGACCTTCAAGATCGTGACTGTCTCGGCCGCGCTCGACACCGGCAAGTTCACGCCTGACTCCAACTTCCAGGATCCCGGCTACTGCATGGAGTACAACAAGAAGGTCTACAACTCCGGCAATCCCGACCAGAACGGGCCCGAGCAGTTCGGCTCGCTGAGCCTCTTCACCGGCTTCCAGCACTCCGTCAACTCCGTCTTCTGCAACGTCGGCAAGTCGCTCGGCGCGGCGACGGTCCTCGACTACGCGAAGCGCTTCGGCTACTACTCGGTTCCTCCGCTCGAGACACCGATCAACGAGCGCGCGCCGAGCGGGCTGTACCACGGGCCGCACCTGTTCCGGCCGAAGGATCCCGCGACGCAGGTCGACCCGGGACGGCTCGCGTTCGGGCAGGAGCATCTGCTCACGACGCCGCTGCAGAGCGTCATGGTCACGTCGGCGATCGCGGACGGCGGCGCCGTGATGAAGCCGTTCGTGGTGGCGCGCGTGCTCGACCCGCACGGCAAGACGATCCGGAAGACGAAGCCGGACGAGCTGGGCCGTGCGGTCAAGCGCTCGACGGCGGACGAGGTGACGAAGATGATGATCGCTGCGGTCGAAGGCGGAACCGGCACCGCGGCGAGGATTTCCGGAATCCAGGTCGCCGGCAAGACCGGAACCGCCGAGACGGGCGTGAACCACGTGAACACGACCTGGTTCACGTCCTTCGCGCCGGCGGACGCCCCGAAGATCGCGATCACGGTCGTGCTCGAGCAGCAGCACGGCTTCGGCGGCACCACGGCGGCCCCGATTGCGCGCCAGATCATGCAGGCGTACCTGTCGCGCGGGTCGAAATAGGACTGTCGCAGCAATGGCCGCCACCGACACGCTGATCAACACGCTCTTCGACGGGCGCTACCGCATCACCCGCAAGCTCGGGACGGGCGGAATGGCGAACGTCTACCTCGCCGAGGACCAGGAGCTCGGGCGCCGCGTCGCGATCAAGATCCTCAACGACAGGCATGCGGGCGACGACCAGTTCGTCGAGCGCTTCCGCCGGGAGGCGAAGAACGCCGCCGGCCTGTCTCATCCGAACATCGTCTCGATCTACGACCGCGGCGAGGCGGAGGGGACGTACTACATCGCGATGGAGTACCTCGACGGCCGCTCGCTCAAGGAGCTGATCGTGGCGCGCGGGCCGGCGCCGATCCCGCTCTCGATCGACTACGCGCGGCAGATCCTCGCCGCCCTGCGCTTCGCGCACCGAAACGGCGTCGTCCACCGCGACATCAAGCCGCACAACATCATGGTCGGCGACGAAGGGCGGCTGAAGGTCACCGACTTCGGCATCGCCCGCGCCGGCACGAGCCAGATGACGGAGGTCGGGTCGATCATCGGGACGGCGCAGTACCTCTCCCCCGAGCAGGCGAAGGGCGCACCGGTCGACCAGACGTCCGACCTGTACTCGCTCGGAATCGTCCTCTACGAGCTCTTGACGGGAACGGTCCCCTTCAACGGGGACACGCCGGTCGAGATCGCAATGAAGCATCTCTCGACGGTTCCCCCGGAGCCCTCGACACTCCGGCCCGAGGTGCCGGAGGATCTCGATGCGATCGTCGTCCGCGCGCTCGGAAAGACGCCGGAGGAGCGCTACGGGAGCGCGGAGGAGATGGACGCCGACCTCGCGCGCGTCGCCCGGGGAGTGGCGATCAGCCCCGCGACGGAAGAGGCCGCGACGCAGATCCTCTCGCGGCCGACACAGCCGATGCCGACGGCGGCGACGATCGTCCAGCCTCGCGGCCCCCAGACCTACGCGCAGCCGCCGGTCTACTACGACTACGACGAGGAGCCCATCCGCCGCCGGCCGATCTGGCCGTGGCTGCTTGCGCTGATCTTCCTTGCGCTCGCGGGAGTCGCAGGCTGGTTCGCGTGGACCCAGGTTCAGGATCAGCTGAACGCGAACAAGGTCGTGCGGATGCCGTACGTGGTCGGCGATCGCGAGTCGCTGGCCGTCCAGAAGATCGACAATGCAGGGCTGACCGCGACGGTCGAGCGGCATCCGAACGCGAGCCAGCCGGTCGGATTCGTCTACCGCCAGCTCCGGCAGCCGGGCGAGAAGGTGAACAAGGGCAATCCCGTCACGATCCTCGTCTCCCTGGGTGCGCCGAAGGCGACTGTCCCGGACGTGGTCGGGAAGTCGTCCGCCGACGCCGTCGCGACGTTGGCGAACGCCAATCTGAAGGCCAACCCGGTCAGGGTGTCGAGCGACAAGCCGGTCGACACGGTTCTGGCTCAGGATCCGCACCCGGGCGACCGGGTAGCGGAAGGAACGACTGTCCGGATCAACATCTCGTCGGGGCC
>JAWVDL010000142.1:0-5937 GCA_033857355.1 Gaiellaceae bacterium
CCGCGGCCGGAATCGACGTGATCGGCGTGGACTCGTCGCGGGGCATGCTGGCCGTCTGCGCCGAGCGCGCGCGCCTGGCCGGCGTCGCGGCACGACTCGACCTCCGCGTCGGCGACCTCCGCGAGCCACCGGTCCGGGAGCGGGTCGCGCTCGTGACGTGCCCCTTCCGCTCGCTGCTCCACATGCGAGACGACGGCGACCGCCGCCGCGCGCTCACCGCCGCGCGCGAGCTCCTCAGCCCCGGCGGCCGGCTCGTGTTCGACGTCTTCGCTCCGGGCAGCGCGGACATCGAGGAGACGCACGGCCGCTGGCTGGAACGCGAGCCCGGGATCTGGGAGCGCGCCGACTGGGACGTCGAGACCAAGACGCTCACGCTCTCGGTACGCGGGGACACCGGCGAGGCCACCATGGCGCTGAGCTGGCTCGCTCCGCACGAGTGGCAGGAGCTGCTCGAGGCGACCGGCTTCGAGGTCGAGGCGTGCTACGGCTGGTTCGACCGAACGCCGTACGCCGGCGGCGAGGACACGGTCTGGATTGCGAAGCGCTCAAGTTGAGGGGCCCACGGGCCGAAAAGGAGCCCGATGGACAGAACTTCTGCCTTGTTCTTCGTCTTCCTGGCCCTGCTGGCGCTCTCCGCCGTCTGGATGATCGGCGCGTACAACCGGCTCGTCCGGCTGCGAAATCAGATCGACGCCGCCTGGGCCGAGGTCGACGTCCAGCTGACGAAGCGTCACGATCTCGTGCCGAATCTCGTCGCCGTGGTGCAGGGCTATGCCAGCCACGAGCGGGGCACTCTCGACGAGGTGGTCGAGGCCCGTAGCGCAGCGATCTCCGCGCAGGGCCCGCAGGAGCAGGCCCACGCCGAGAACATGCTCACGGGCGCACTCGGCCGGCTGTTCGCGCAGGCGGAGGCCTACCCCGAGCTCAAGGCCGACGGGAGCTTCGAGCAGCTCCAGGCGCGGCTGGCCGACGTCGAGACCAACCTGGCCGTGGCCCGCCGCGCATACAACGTCAGCGTCCAGGCCTACGCGAACGTCACCCAGTCGATCCCGACGAACTTCGTCGCCTGGTTCAACAGCTTCGAGCCGCGGGAGTTCCTCTCGGCCGACGAAAGCACGCGGGACGTGCCGCGCGTCGACCTTCCGCCCGCCGCCCAGCCTTTCTAGGCTCTCCGGGCTTCGTAGAGCGCGATCGCCCCCGCGGTCGCGACGTTCAGCGACTCGGCGCCGCCGCTGAGCGGAATCGTCGCCGACTCGGCGCAGCGCGCCAGTACGTGCGCGGGCAGGCCCGCTCGCTCCGCGCCCAGGACGAGCACGAGCTGCCCCTCGAAGTCGATCTCGCCGAGCGGACGGCCGCCCTCCGGGACGAGACCGACGCGCCTCCCCTCCGCCTCGTCGAACCCGACGAGCGGGGTCCGGAAGATCGAGCCCATCGAGGCGCGCGACGCCTTCGGACCCGTGGGGTCGGCCGAGCCGGCGGACAACGCCACCGCGGCGCCGAACGCGTCCGCGGCGCGAATGAGCGTGCCGACGTTGCCAGGATCGGCGACCTGCCACAGCGCGAGCGTGAGATCGCGCGAGCCGCGCGGAAGGTCGTCGCGCTTGTAGACGCCGATCACCCGCGGCGGATGGGCGAGCTCGGACACCGTGGCGAGCAGCTCCGGCTCGACGTCCTCGCCGGCCCGCAGCAACTCCACCGGCTCGATCCCGGCATCGCGCGCAGCGTCGACGAGATCCTCGCCCTCGACGGCGAACAGCCCCAGCTTCTCGCGCCAGCGCCGCTCCGCGAGCTTCCGCACGAGCTTGAGCTTCTCGTTGTCGCGCGAGCTGATCAGGAAGCTTGGGGCAGCGCGGCCTTCGCCCGCTCGGCGATGGCCCCGAAGGCCGCCGGGTCGCTCACGGCGATCTCCGCGAGCACCTTGCGGTCGAGCTCGACTCCCGCGGCGCGACAGCCTGCGATGAACTGGTTGTACGAGAGGCCCTCGTTCCTCGCGGCGGCGTTGATCCGCATGATCCAGAGCCGCCGGAACTCGCGCTTGCGGTTCTTCCGGTCGCGATACGCGTAAGCGAGCGAGTGCTCGACCTGCTCCTTCGCGTACTTGTAGGAGGACTTCTTGATCCCCCAGTAGCCCTTCGCCTGCTCGAGGACCTTGCGCCGCTTCTTGCGCGCGTGAACCGATCGCTTCACTCGCGGCATGGCGCTACTTCCTCCCCAGGAGCTTCAGGATCTGCTTGACGTTGCTCTCGTCGACCGGCTGGTCGTTGCCGAACGCGCGCTTACGCTTCTGCGACTTCTTCTCGAGGATGTGGCTCTGCATCGCGTGCCGCCGGGTCAGCTTGCCCGTTCCGGTCACCTTGAACTTCTTCTTCGCTCCGCTGTGTCTCTTCACTTTCGGCATCGTTTTTCGTCACTCCCGCATTCTTGTTGGGCCCGAGAACCATGACCATGTTGCGTCCGTCGAGAAGCGGTGGAGACTCGACGTTCGCGATCTCCTTGAGCTCCTCGGCGAGCCGCAGCAGGAGGTCACGGCCCCGCTCCGGATGGGTTGTCTCGCGCCCACGGAACATGATCGTGACCTTCACCTTCGCGCGCTGGTTCAGGAAGCGCTCGACATGGCCTTTTTTCGTGTTGTAGTCGTGAATCCCGATCTTCGGGCGAAACTTGATCTCCTTGACGTTGATCGACGTCTGGTGCTTTCGGGCGAGCTTTGCCTTCTGCTCCTGCTCGTAGCGGTACTTGCCGTAGTCCATGACGCGGGCGACCGGTGGATCGGCCTGGGCGGCCACCTCGACCAGGTCGAGGTTCTTGTCGTACGCGTACTTGCGAGCCTCGTCCGAGGTCTTGATTCCGAGCTGCGCTCCGTCCTCGTCGATGAGGCGCACGCGCGCCGAGCGGATTGCGTCGTTGACGCGTTCGGTCTGGGTCGGCCTCTCCGGCTCCCGGCTGAAGCCGCTGCCTCTGCGTCGTGGTCTCAAACCCTTGTCACCAAGCTGCGAGCTGTCCTTTCCCTAGAACGACAAAGCCACTGCAAGCAGCGGCCCGTGATCCTCGTCGCTCGCGACTCGGTTGAACCTCCAACCCGAAGGCGGAAGGTGAGGAACGGGTCCGCTCCTGCTTTTCAGGCTCCAAGCGTAGCAAGTGTCGCGAGGAAATCCGCCAGGCTCGGGTTCGACTGCTCGCCCCCACGCTCCCGCACGGCGAGCGAGTCCTCGCTCTCCCGGTCGCCGAAGACGACCGTGAACGGGATCTTCTCGACCTGTGCGTTGCGGATCCGCTTGCCGACGGTCTCGTCGCTCGAGTCGACCTCCACGCGGTAGCCGGCTTCGCGGATCCGGGCCGCCACGGCACCGGCGCGCTCTGCGTGGTCGTCGGAGACCGGCACGAAGCGGATCTGGACCGGTGCGAGCCAGAACGGAAACGCGCCGCCGTAGTGCTCGATGAGGATGCCGATGAAGCGCTCGAAGGAGCCGTAGAGCGCGCGGTGGACGACGTAGAGGTCGTGCTCGTGGTTGTCGGGCCCCACGTACTTGAGCCCGAAGCGCGACGGCATCTGCGAGTCGAGCTGGATCGTTCCCATCTGCCACTTGCGCCCCAGGGCGTCGTCCATGAAGAGGTCGATCTTCGGCCCGTAGAACGCACCCTCGCCCGCCGCGATCGTGTGCGGGATCTCGTTCAGCTCGAGCGCAGTCCTCAACGCCGCCTCGGTGCGATCCCACTGGGCGTCGTCCCCGAGCTTGTTGTCGGGCCTCGTGGCGAGCTCGGCACTGGCAGTCATGCCGAAGAGCTCGTACGTGTAGCGCGCGTACGCGACGACTTCCTTGATCTCCTCCTGGATCTGCTCCTCCGTGCAGAAGATGTGCGCGTCGTCCTGCGTGACGATGCGCACACGCAGGAGTCCGTGCAGCGTGCCCGGCAGCTCGTCGCGATGCAGCGGCGACGGCTCCGCGAGGCGCATCGGCAGCTCCTTGTAGCTGCGCGGGCGGCTCCCGAAGAGCAGCATCGCGCCCGGGCAGTTCATCGCCTTCATCGCCCACTGCTGGCCGCGGACGTCGACCTTGAACATCGTGTCCTCGTACTTCGGGAAGTGGCCCGAGATCCAGAACGTCTCGGCGTCGTAGAGGATCGGCGTCTTGATCTCCTCGTAGCCGCGCGCCTTGTTCTCGCGGTAGCGGATCTTCTCGAGCTCGTGCCAGATCACCATCCCTTTCGGGTGCCAGATCGGCGAGCCCGGTGAGTGCTCGGTGAAGTGGAAGAGGTCGAGCTGCGGGCCGAGCTTGCGGTGGTCGCGCAGCTTCGCCTGCTCGAGCCGCTCGAGGTGCTGCTCGAGATCCTCCTTCGAGTAGAAGGCCGTGCCGTAGATCCGCGTCAGCTGTGGGTTCTTCTCGTCGCCGCGCCAGTACGCGCCCGCGAGGCCGGTGAGCCTGAGCGCCTTGATCGGCGCGGAGTTCTGGAGGTGCGGGCCGCGGCAGAGGTCGGTGAACTCGCCCTGCGTGTAGAAGGTGATCGGGCCGTCGGCGGTGCCGACGAGCTCGACCTTGTAGGGCTCGTTCTCGGCCTCGAAGCGCGCCTTCGCCTCGTCCGCGCTCACCTCCTCGCGCGTCCACTCGCGGCCCTCGTCGAGCTCACGCTGGATCTCGGCCTCGATGCGCTCGAGATCCTCCTCGCGCAGCGGCTCGGGGAAGTCGAAGTCGTAGTAGAACCCATTGTCGATCGGCGGGCCGATCGCGATCTTCACCCCGGGGTACAGGCGCCGAACGGCCTCGGCCAGCAGGTGCGCCGAGGAGTGCCTCAGCACCGCGAGCGCATCCGGATCGGCCGTGTCCCGCGTGGTCAGGATCTGGATCGGCTGGCCGTCCTCGAGCGGGAGACGCAGGTCCTGGACCTGGCCGTTCGAGCGCAGCAGCACCGCCTGCTCGGCGAGCTTCGGGCCGATCGCGCGCGCCGCGTCGAGCCCGGTCGCGCCGTCGGCAAGTTCAAGCTCCGAGTTGTCGGGAAGGACGACCTTCATGACAGATCAGGATACTCAGCACCCCCGCGAGGACGACCGCAACGACGAGCTCGACGAATCGCCCGTCCCGGATCCCGAGGCGGCCGACGATCCCGACGCGGAGGACGACCCGGGCGCCGATTAGCGCTTCCGCGGAAGTCCCACGAGGAGCGCCAGCGGAGCCAGCAGCACGAGCCAGAGCGCGGTGCCGAGCCCGAATCGCTGGGCGAGCAGGCCGATGAGGAGCGGCGGGACGCTTCCCAGGAGGCCGCTGAGGCTCGAGAGCGAGAGGGCGGCGCCGCTCTGGCCGGGCAGAGCCGAGAACAGGCGCGCCTTCAGGATCGCGTACCACCCCGCTCGCAGGAGACCGAGCACCGCGAGCGGCGCGAGCTTCGCCAGACCCGGAAGCAGCAGGAAGGACGGCACGACGAGCAGCAGCGCGAGCGCGCTCCCGCGCATGTAGGCGATTCCGCGCAGCCCGCGTGCGAGGAGGACGACGAGCAGCGCGTCGCCCGCCAGACTCGCCACGGTCAGCAGCGCGACGGCGAGGGCGGCGGTCGAAGGCGACGTGCCGACCACGTCGACGAAGTACAGCGCCGCGAAGCCGGTGAAGACGTCGCCGACGAGATCGCCTACCTCCAGCAGCGCGAGCCAGCGGAGCACGTCGCGCCGCCGGAGCGCGGCGATCGTCCGGCGAAGCTCCGCACGAACGCCGTCCGTCTCCACCGGTCTCGGCAACGGCAGCTTGCGAGCGACGGCGACGAGCGGAAGAGTCGCGAGGCCGAGCGCTGCGAACAGCATCCGCCAGCCGCCTCCGAGAGCGACCGTCACGGCCAGCAGGAGCGGCCCCGCCGCCACACCCACCGATCCCGCGAGGGTCCACCGCGCCATCGCCTGCTCGTGGCGCTCCGGATCGAGATCCATCAGCGCCGTCTGGGAGAGGCCGACGA
>JAWVDL010000143.1:0-10140 GCA_033857355.1 Gaiellaceae bacterium
ATCGTGGCCTACGTGACGCTGAAGGGCGACGAGCAGGGATCCGTGGAGATGCTCGAGGAGCTGCGGAACCACGTGGCCAAGGTCATCGGGCCGATCGCCAAGCCGGCCAACATCGTCTTCACGCCCGAGCTGCCGAAGACGCGCAGCGGCAAGATCATGCGCCGGCTGCTCCGAGACGTCGCGGAGAACCGTCCACTCGGCGACACGACGACCCTCGCCGATCCCGCCGTCGTGGACGAGATCAAGGAGCGCGCGGTCAGCGAGCCGGCCGAGGAATAGGCTCCGACCGAGCTGCGGCGTCGAGCTTGGTTCGGACGCGGGCCGAGCAAGCGATGTCGGGATGGCCTTCGTCGTCGCCGGTGAACTCGGCCGCGGTGCACGGGACCGAGCCGATGTTGGTCAGATCCAGAAAGGGAAAGCCGTTCTGGGCGAAGAGCCTCGGGATCTGCGCCCGGAAGTCCTTGAAGACCGTCGCGTACGCCGGATTCGCGATGAGCTCGTGCTCCGAATGCGGGGCGAACGGCAGCGAGACTCCCACGACCCGCCACCCGTACGAGCGGGCCAGTCGGAGCGCCTCGACGAGGGCGGCCAGCTGACGCTTGGACAGGCCATCCCCGGCGAGCCCTGGCTGCTTGAGGATCATCAACCCGCGGGTCAGGTGGCTCGGGTTCGGGAAGATGTCCTCCCAGAAGTACAGCGAGCCGTCGGGCGCCCAGGCATTTCCGATCTTGTTGCGGACGGCGTGGCCACGGTCAATCAGGCAGCCGTGAGGCGTCCGCTCGAGCTCGGTGTACTGCAGCCTCTGCGGGTGCCGGATCGCCCCCGGCGCGTAGCGCAGCAGTCGTACGGTCTCACCGGCCAACTGCGCCGACAGCAACACCTTCAGCTCTCGCAAGTACGAGGGGACGAATCTCGTCTCGGAGTGCCAGGCCTTTCCGAACCAGAACGGGTCGACGTTCACGTAGACGGTCAGCGGGCCGCTTTGCAACGAGTGCAGGCGCTCGAACAGAGGCGGCAGGCTGTCCGCTCCCATGCCGGGTGCGCCGAGGTTCACGAACCCGGATTCCCCTGGGCGAGCGCTGATCTTGCCGACGCGACTGCTTCCGACGACCACCACGTCGCGGTGGGCACGGCTGAAGAGGTCGACCTTGTAGTCGCCCCAGGTCCGCGAGCCGAGTACGGCCCACGAGATGAAGCACGGCTTCGGCTGCGAGAGCGCCTGGTCGAGGAATCGCCGGTGATAGCGATCGCCCAGCGGATCCATCCACCAGTTCAATGCCGCCACGCCGGCGAGCGCCGCTGCGATCGTCCCGAGGAAGACGAGAATCCTGGCCATCAGAACTGGAAGTAGATGAATCGGTGGGTGTCGTTGAGCAGGAGGATGGCAAGGGCGGTCGCGAGCCCGATCGGCACCAGGCGCCAGAAGCCGAAGCGCACGAGGTTCCAGCGCCATTCCTCGGGGACGCACCACATCAGCACGGCCGCGACTCCGATCAGGACGAGCAGGAGGCGCGCCGGCGTGGCGCCGATCCCGTTGGCGCCGGCCATGGCGCTGAGCACGTCCGCGATCGGCCCAGGCGAGCGCATCCGGAAGAAGACCCAGCCCACGGTCACGAGCACGAACGTCACGGCCACGGCAAACGGTCGAGGCAGCCGTATCGGCAGCCGCTCGAGATGGTGCTGAACGACGAGCAGGAGCCCGTGCCAGAGGCCCCAGACGGCGAAGCTGAGCGAGGCGCCATGCCAGAGGCCGCCAAGCCCCATCGTCGCGAGGAGGTTCGCATCGCGTCGGTGCGGCCCCTTCCGGTTCCCGCCGAGCGGGATGTACAGATAGTCACGCAGCCACGTCGAGAGCGTGACGTGCCAGCGCCGCCAGAATTCGCGCGGGCTCGCCGCGCGGTACGGCCGGTCGAAGTTCCACGGCAGCTCGATTCCGAACATGCGCGCGAGGCCGAGGGCCATATCCGTGTACCCGGAGAAGTCCAGGTAGATCTGGAACGCGTACCCGATCATCGCGGCCCACGAGGTGGCGAGGCCGAGCTGCCCGGGCTGTCCGAGGAGCGCGTCGGTGCGCGCTGCGATCTGGTCGGCGAGCACGACCTTCTTCGCCAGGCCGAGCGAGAAGAGGACGAGCCCGGACAGCATGAGTTCCGGGTCGAAGCGGTAGAAGCGCCGAAGCTGAGGTCCCAGCTTGCCGTAGCGGACGATCGGGCCGGCGATCAGGTGTGGGAAGAACGAGATGAAGAACGCGTAGCGAAGCGGGTTGCGCTCGACCTCGACGTCGCCTCGATAGACGTCCACCATGTACGAGATCGCCTCGAACGTGAAGAAGCTGATCCCAACCGGTAGCACGATCCCCGCCGTGAACGCCTCGATGGACGGAAGGCCGCGGCCGGTGATCACCGACACGAACGACGACAGCTCGCCGGCGGCGAACTGCGCGTACTTGAAGTAGGCGAGGAGTGCCAGTGCACCCGCGATCCCGGTCGCGAGCACGAGCTTCCGCCGCTGACGGTTGCGGTCGCGAGCGAGGAGGAGCCCGGTCGTGAACGAGATCGCCGTCGACCCGATCATCAGCGCCGGGAACCACCACTGGGCGTAGGCGTAGAAGACGTAGCTCGCCAGGACGAGGAAGACGACTCGCAGGGCCTGACGCGGCAGCAGGAAGAAGCCGGCCACGACGGCGGGCAGGAAGACGCAGAGGAACGCGTAGCTGTTGAACAGCACGGCCGGCCGAGTCTAAGCGGCGGCCGAGACGGGCTCAGGCGCTAGCCGAGAAGCTTCTCGAACCGGTCCGCGTCGTCGAACGGGCCGATCAACGCGAGGCGCAGGCGCTTGTCGTCGATCAGGTCACGGGCAACGCGCTGCACGTCCTCGCCGGTCACCTTGTCGAGCTCCGCGAGCACCTCTTTGGGATCGACGGTCTGGCCTTCCAGGACTTCCTTCCGGAGGCCGTACATGATCAGCCCGTGCGGGGTCTCCAGCTGGAGGACGAACCTGCCCTTGGCGAAGCTACGCGCCTTCTCGAGCTCGTCGGAAGGAACGGCTTCGTCGGCGATTCGGCGCAGCTCACCCGCGACCGTCGAGACCGCGTCGTCGATCCGGTTGATGTCGACCCCCGCCTGCGCGTAGAGGGAGCCCGCGTCGGTGTAGCTGTGGTTCGTGCCGAAGACGTAGTAGGCGAGGCCGCGCCGCTCGCGCACCTCGATGAAGAGACGCGACGACATGCCGCCGCCGAGCACGGTCGCAAGAAGCTGCAGCGCGTAACGATCGGGGTGCGTGATCGGGTAGCTCGGGACGCCGAGGGCGATGTGCGCCTGGTCGGACTGCTTCGTGTGGACGCGCACGCGCGAGCCGTTGCCGTTGACGGAAGCCGGATCGGGCGCGCCGGTGGTGGCCGGCTCGAGGTCGCCGAGGTGCCCCTGGATCGCCTCGAGCACGTCCCCGTCGATCTTCCCGCCGACGCCGACGACCAGGCGCTCGGGCTTGTACCAGTGGTCGATGTACTGCATGAACATGTCCCGCGTGGCGGCCCGGACGGTCTCCTTCCGGCCCACGATGTCCCAGCCGAGAGGCTGGTCGCCGTACAGGAGGTCTTCGTAGACGCCGCCGATGTAGTCGCGCGGCGTGTCGAAGTACATGTTCATCTCCTCGATGATCACGCCCTTCTCGCGCTCGATCTCCTCCGCCTCGAACTTCGAGTGCCGCAGCATGTCGACGAGGACGTCGAGCGCGGTGTCGCGATGCTCGGCGGCGGCGCGGACGTAGTAGCCCGTGTACTCCTTGCCGGTGAACGCGTTGAACTCGCCGCCGATCGCGTCGATCTCGCCCGCGATGTCGCGCGACGAGGGGCGGCTCTCCGTCCCCTTGAAGAACATGTGCTCGGCGAAGTGGGCGATGCCGTTTGTCTCGCGGGTCTCGTAGCGCGAACCGGCGGCGTACATCAGCGCGACCGTGACCGACTGCGCCTGTGGCATCGGCGCGAGGACGATGCGGACGCCGTTCTCGAGCGTGTGCTTCTCGTAGCTCATGCGGCGAGGCTCTCGCGCCAGGTTTCCGGGATGGGGATGGTCTCGTTCGCGTCGTAGTCGAAGCCGACCTGCACGCTCGTCGCGCTGGCGACGACGCGGTCACCCGAACGGATCTCGTACTCGAAGTCGAAGCTCTTCGTCCCGAAGCGCGAGGCCCGGACGCCAACCTCCAGCTCCTCGCCGACCCCCACCTGGCCGCGGAAGTCGATCTCGAGTCGAGCGAGGATCATGCGGATGTCCTCGATCGTGCGGATCAGCCCGTGGTCACGCAGGAAGGCGTTCCGCGCGTCCTCGAGGTACGTGGCGTAGACGGCGTTGTTCACGTGCCCGAACGCGTCGAGGTCGTTGAAGCGGACCGTGTCGCGATAGACGAACGGGAATCCTTCCATGGGCGGCCATGGTATAGACGCGTTGATGGCGAACGGAGCGCGAACGCGGGCGGCGATCGGAGCCCAGCCCGAGTGGCTGACGGTCGTGCCGACGGACCGTCGGCTGCCCGACGGCGCGCGTGTCGTCTACACGGGGTGCGGCACCTCCTTCCACGCCGCCCAGACCGGCGGGACCGCGGTGCAGGCGCTCGAGCTCGTCCTGCGCCGCGAGCCCGATGCCGACGTGCTCGTTTGCGTCAGCCACGAAGGCGACACGGCGCTCACGCTGGAGGCGGCGCAGGCCTTCGACGGCCCGACGTGGTTGGTCACAGGCAAGCCGGACTCACCGCTCGCCGCGGCTTGCGACGAAGTGGTGGTGTGCACGCCAGAGGTCGAGCAGAGCTGGTGCCACACCGCGAGCTACACGTGCGCCGTCGCGGCGCTCGCCGCCCTCCGGGGCGAGGACGTCTCGTGGCTCGCCGGCGCCGTGGAGGAGGCGCTCGGTCGGCGGGAGCCCGTGCCCGAGCAGGAGCGGATCATGGTCGTCGGCGCCGGACGCGACTGGCCGACGGCGCAGGAGGCGGTGTTGAAGATCCGCGAGGGCGCGCACCTGCCCGCCGCTGCGCATGAGACCGAGCAGCTGCTCCACGGCCATCTCGCAGCGGTCGACGAGCGCGTGCGCGCCTACGTGCTCGAAGGCGAGGGGCGCGCCGCCGAACGGGCGCGCGATGCGGTCGCCGCGCTCGAGATCCTGGGCTGCGAGACGACCCTCGTCCCGACAGTCCATCCGGTCGTGGACGTCGTGCGCTTCCAGCTCCTCACGGTCGACCTCGCCGAGAAGCGCGGCGTGAACCCCGATGCCATCCACCGCGACGATCCCCGCTGGCAGCGCGCCGCGGCCGCCCACGGCTCGGCCGGCGAGCCCCCGTCGTAGGACTCGCCTAGACCGCCGACCGCGCGTGCCAGGCGGCGAGCAGCTCGGCCTCGCGCTCGGGTGCGAGGCCCGCCGCGAGCTTGCCTTCGCCGCGCTGTGCGTCCCACTCCGCCGTGTCCCGAATCGTCTCCGCGAGTGGACGGAACGTCAGTCCGGCGGCGGTCGCCCGCGACACGTCTGTACGCGCATGCGCCGCGAACGCCGGGTCGGCGATCCAGAGAGGCAGCTCGATCCACTCGCCCACGCCCTGCTCCAGCAGGAACGACGAATCCACCCACGTCACGTCTGCGCCGGCGAGCAGCTCGGACCACCGGAGCCCTTCGTTCACCGCGTTGAACGTGCCGGTCCGGCGCCCTTCGACCAGCCGGACGATCCACTCGCCGAGATCGCGCACGTCGATGAACTGCACCAGCTCCTCGGCTGGCGCGGGACCGAGGATCTCGCCGCCCTGGGCAAGCCGCCGGGGCCAGTAGGTGAAGCGGTCGGTCGGGTCGTGCGGGCCGACGATCAGCCCGGGCCGGACGATCAGCGCGCGACCCGGGAACGCGCGCTCGACCTCTGCCTCGCACAGCGCCTTCAGCGGGCCGTAGTACTGGAACTCGTCGCCCATCTCCTCGAGCGTTTCGTCGTCCATGGTCGCGACCGCGCTCGACTCGTTGGGCGGGGTCGAGAGGTCGGCGTAGACGGAGACGCTCGAGATGAACACGTACTGGTCGACCCGGGCGGCGAGCAGCTCGGCCGAAGCGCGTACGACACGCGGGTAGTAGCCGCAGGTGTCGATTGCCGTGTCCCAGTGGCCGCTCTCGAGAGCCGCGAGGTCGCCATCGCGATCGCCCGTGAGGTGCTCGGCCTCCGGAAACAGGTCGGAGTTCGTCTGACCGCGCGTGAAGATCGAGACCTCATGGCCACCTGCCAGCGCAGATTCGACTATCGCCCGGCCGAGGAACCTCGTCCCGCCGAGGACGAGGAGCTTCACAGCCGGTCGAGCTCGGCCAGCAGGCGATCGACCTCGTCGGCCGTGTTGTAGTGGACGATCCCTGCGCGAACGGCGCCCTCGGGCAGGCCGAGGCGCTCCATGACCTCCAGCGCGTAGTAATTGCCCTGCCAGACGGCAAAGCCGCGCTCGCCGAGCATCGTCGCCGTCTCTCGAGCGCCATGGCCGTCGACGTTGAACGCGAACGTCGCGACGCGGCCGTCCATCGTCGGCAGGCCGTACAGGGTGCAACTCTCCGGCAGGCCTGCGAGGAAACGCTCGCCGAGCTCGCGCTCGTGCGTCTGGATCGCATCCCAGCCGACCGACTCGATGTAGCGCACCGCGGCGACAAAGCCCGCGAGCAGCTCGTGCGCGAGCGTCCCCGTCTCGAAGCGATGCCCGAGCGGCTCGTTCGACGCCGGGCGCACCTTGTATGGGCGCCAGCTCTCGAGCAGCTCGCGCCGGCCGTACGCGAGGCCGAGGTGCGGGCCGAAGAACTTGTACGGCGAGCAGATCAGCACGTCGACGCCGAGCTCGCCGACGTCGATGGGGCCGTGCGGCCCGTAGTGGACGGCATCGGCCCAAGACAGCGCTCCGGCCGCGCGTGCCAGCTCGACGATCCGCTTCGCTTCGGTCTTCGTCCCCACCGCGTTCGAGGCGAGCGGGAAGGCCACCACGCGCGTGCGGTCGCTGAGCTGCCGCTCGAGGTCGTCGAGGTCGAGCGTCGTGTCGTCGTTGATGTCGACGAACCGCACGACGAGGTCGCGGTCGTGGGCGAGCTCGAGCCACGGCGAGACGTTCGCGTCGTGGTCGAGCTTGGTGACGAGGATCTCGTCGCCGGCGCGCCACTCGCGTCCCGCGGTGCGCGTCAGCGCGAAGTTGAGCGTCGTCATGTTCGCGCCGAAGGCGACCTCGTCGGGCGAGCAGCCGAGGAACGCGCCGGCGGTCGCGCGGGACTCCTCGACGAGCGTCTCCGTGCGGCGGCTCGACTCGTACGGGCCGCTGACGTTCGCGTTCGACTCGCGGAGGTACGTCGAGATCGCGTCGATCACCTCGTCGGGAACCTGGGTCCCGCCGGGCCCGTCGAAGAGCGCCGTCTGCGTCTGCAGCGCGGAGAACCGTGCGCGAACCGCGGCGACGTCCAGGGCGACTGTGCTCACGCCTGGGAACCTACCGGAGCGCCGTTCACGCGCCAGCTATACCGAGGCTTTGCGGTCAGCGAGGCCCCGACGAAGCAGTCGCGCTCGGCCGCCGCGAGCAGCTCGGGAACGTCGTCCGGCTCGGGATCGAGCTCCAATTCGAGCTCCACGGAGATCTCGGTGAACGCGTAGCGCTCGTCGGAACCGCGGCGCGTGACCGTGGCCGCCGCCGACGCGCTCGCGACGAAGTCGATTCCGGCCCGGCTCGCGTGGAAGCGCAGGCTCTCCAGCGTGCAGCGAACGAGCCCGGCCAGCACGAGATGCTCGGGCTTCCATTCGTCGCCTAGCTCGACCTCGGGTTTGCCGTCGACCGAGACGCGTGCGGCGCGGTCTTGCGCGACCGAATACTGGAACGTCCGAGACGGCTTCGTGCTCACGCTTGGGAACGTATCGCGCTGTCCGCAGGGCGGCGTAGGGTCCGCCCATGCGGCGCCTCCGGCCCCTCAGCGAAGCGGAGTGCTACGCCCGTTGCTACGGCTCGAGCGACGACACTGTGCGGATCCTCGAGCTGGAGCCTCGCCGGCCCCGTCACGGCGCGCGCCTGTCGGGCGAGCAGTTGCGGGCGTACTTCGAGCTTCGCCTCGACGCGCGCGAACCCGAAGCGGCATAGCTCCTTCGGCCCCGAGCGCGATCCCCGACATCCTGGGGCCAGGGCTGCGCGTCATCTTCTGCGGGATCAATCCCGGTCGGGTCTCGGCGGCCGCAGCCGCTCACTTTGCGAATCCGCGGAACGACTTCTGGCGGTTGCTGCACGCGGCTGCTTTCACGCCGCGCCTGCTGGATCCCGGCGAGCAATGGGAGCTGCTCGAGCACGGGATCGGCGTCACCAATGCGGCCAATCGCACGACGCCGGGCTCCGGCGACCTCCGACGCGCCGACTTCGCGGGCTCTGCCGAACGTCTGGCGCGGCTCGCGGACGACCTTCGTCCAGAGTGGATCGCGTTCGTCGGCAAGGAGGCCTATCGCGGCGCGTTCAACGAACGGCCGGACCTCGGGGTCCAGGAACGGACGCTCGGCGAGACGCGGCTGTTCGTCCTGCCGTCGACGTCCCCGGCGAACGCTGCCGTGCCGTGGCCCGAGCGGGAGCGCTGGTTTTTGGAGCTTGCGGGCAGGGCGAGCGGACTACGGCTCCGTCCGGCCGCGCGAGCGATCGTGCTCGACCCTGCCGACCGGATCCTGCTTGTCCGCTTCGAATGGCCGGACAGGACCGTCTGGGCTCCGCCCGGTGGCGGCCTGGAGGGCGACGAGACGCATGAGCAGGCGATCGTGCGCGAATTGGCGGAGGAGTCGGGACTCAAGGACTTCGAGCTCGGACCGTGCATCTGGACGCGTGAGCACTGGTTCCCGGACATGGCCGGTTGGGCCGGGCAGGCGGAGCGGCAATATCTCGTGCGGACGGCGGCCTTCGAGCCCGCGCCGGAATGGACGGCGGAGGAGCTGCGCGCCGAGGGCATCGCTGGCCAGCGCTGGTGGACGGTCGAGGAGCTCGAGGCATCGGACGCGATCTTCTCCCCGCGGCGCCTACCCGCGCTCCTGAGGGACCTCATCGAGACCGGCCCTCCACCCGAGCCTCGCGACGTCGGGATTTAGACCGCGTCCCCAACCACCCCCAAGGGATTCCCCGAATCCCTGGAAACACGCTATCGAGGGAAAACGCGCGTGTCTGTGGCGGCTTCGGGTCGAAAGTCGAACGTGCGTGTCGAGGCTAGCCGCGCCAGCGATTCGTGATCGGCGTCCTGCGATCGCGCCCGACAGCCTTGGGGCGGAGCTTGACTCCCGGAGGAGCCTGCCGGCGCTTGTACTCCGCGCGGTCGATGAGGGCCAGAGCGCGCTCGACGACGTCGTGGTCGAACCCGTCGCTCATCAGCTCCTCGCGGGAGCGGTCCTCCTCGACGTAGGCCTCGAGCACCTGGTCGAGCTTCGGGTACGGCGGGAGGGAATCCTCGTCGAGCTGGTCGTCGCGGAGTTCCGCACTCGGGGCGCGCTCGACGATGCTCTGGGGAATGAGCTCCTTGCCGGAGTGCTCGTTGAGGTACAGCGCCAGTCGGAAGACGTCCGTCTTGAAGACGTCCTTCAGGAGCGCGAACCCGCCGGCCATGTCGCCGTAGAGCGTCGCGTAGCCGACCGAGAGCTCCGACTTGTTCCCGGTTGCGACGACCAGCCAGCCGAACTTGTTCGAGAGGGCCATCAGCAGGACGCCGCGAATCCGAGCCTGCAGGTTCTCCTCGGTGAGATCCGACTCCCGCCCCTCGAAGTGCGGACCGAGGACACGGTCGAACGTTTCCGCCAGCTCGCCGATCGCGATCTCGCGGAAGTCGGTGCCGAGGCTCTCGGCGAGTCGCCGAGCGTCTCCGCGAGTGCCTTCCGACGAATAGCGCGAGGGCATCGACACGCAATGGACGCGATCGGGCCCAAGTGCCTCGACGGCGAGCGCAGCCGTGAGCGCCGAGTCGATCCCTCCGGAAACGCCGATCACGACGTCGCCGAAGCCGTTCTTCTCGACGTAGTCGCGCAGGCCGAGCTCGAGCGCGAGCCGCATCTGCTCGAGATCCTCCTCCGGAGCGGCGATGCTGCCCTGCGCCACCTCGGTCTGCTCGTGCGCGCCGCCGACATGGACGGGCTCGAGCGCGGGCAC
>JAWVDL010000144.1:0-8604 GCA_033857355.1 Gaiellaceae bacterium
CGCAGGTTCGACTCGATCATCCGGCGCTTGGCGACAGGGTCGCCGCGCTCGATTGCCTTGGCGAGGATGACCTCTTCGTGCGCGGTCAGCAGCTTGTGCCGTCCGACGTCGGCGAGGAAGAGCTGAAGCGAGTCGGCTGAGCCGCTGAGCGTGTGCTTCTCGGCGACGGCGGCCTCCTCTTTCTCCTTTTCCTTCTCCTTGGCGGCAGCCTCGGCCGCGACCGCCTCGGGCGGCCCGATGTCCAGGCCGATGCGCTCGAACTCGCGCGTGACCTCCTCGATCTCCTGATCGTTCAGGTCGTGCTCGAGCGTGAACGCCTCGAACTCGGTCGGCTCGATGTAGCCGCGCTCTTCCGAGCCCTCGACAAGGGTCTTGGCCTGATCTGAATCAAGCAGTTCGTGAAGCTGATTCTGCGTCAAGTGAGTCTGTCAGTCCCTTCGGATGGCCATTCGGTGTCGTCTTGCGAACATTCTCACTGTAGGAAGAAATTCCTCGACTTGCCAGAGGAACCGCGCACGTACCTCTAACGCTAGTGTGACGAACGAAGGTTCGGGTTCTGTTATTCCGCGGCGGCGGGCTCGGCGGTTTGCTCTGCTTCCTGCTCGGCCGCCTTCCCGCGGGGCGGAAAGTCGAACTCGACCTTGCCGTCTTGAGTGAAGACGAGCCGCGCGCGGAAAGGTTTGCCGCCACGCGATCTGAAGCCCGAGAGCACTTCCTTCGTGCGTCCCTCCTGCATCAACTGGCGCGCGACCTCGGGCGTGATCGTGCGGCCGGCGACGCGCTTCCAGATCACGAAGCCGCATCCCGCCTCCTCACGGCTCTTCCAGCTCGTGCAGCCATAAGCGCGGGAGTTCTCGCGGATGATCTCTCCGGTCTTGTCGCCGCACCGCGGGCACGGGCCGAGCTCGACGCGCTCGGGGCGGAGCTTCTCCTTGTCGAGTGCGGCGATCTGCTCGACGGTCTCCTTCGCAAAGCCCACGATCTCCCGCATGAACGCCTCGCGGTCGCCCGATCCGTGCTCGATGTCGGAGAGCCGCTTCTCCCAGTCGCCGGTCAGCTCGGGCGAGGTCAGCTTGTGCTCCTCGAGCATCGTGATCACCTGGATGCCCTTGGGGGTCGCCTGCAGGTCCCGCCCGGCGCGCTCGATGTACTCGCGCCGGATCAGCGTCTCGATCGTCTCGGCGCGGGTCGCAGGGGTGCCGAGGCCGGAGTCCTTCATCGCCTCGCGCAGCTCCTCGTCGTCGATCAGCTTCCCGGCGGTCTCCATCGCGGAGAGCAGCGTGGCCTCGGTGTAGCGGGGCGGCGGCTTCGTCTCCTTCGCCTCGGCCTCGGCCTCGACGCAGCGGACGGCCTGGCCTTGCTCGAGCGGCGGGATCTCGGTGCCCTCGCCCTCGGATTCCTCCTCGGACTGCTTGGCCTTCAGCTCCTCCTCGGTCTCGAGCCCGTAGACGCCGCGCCAGCCGGCTTCGAGGGTGATCTTGCCGCGCGTGCGGAAGCGCTCCTCTTCGACCAGCGTGACGACCGTGGTGCGCGCATAGCGGGCCGGCGGATGGAAGACGGCGAGGAAGCGGCGCGCGATCAGGTCGAAGACGCGGCGCTCGTCCGGCGAGAAGGCCGAGACGTCGTGCTCGATGTCGGTCGGGATGATCGCGTGGTGGTCGTCCACCTTGGCGTCGTTCACGACGCGGCCGAGCGGGAGCTGCTCGAGGTCGAGGACGTAGCGCGCCGCGGCCGCGTACTCGCCTATCGGCACGAGCGTGGCGGCGGTCGGCTTGAGCTGCGGGACGAGATCGCCGGAGAGGAAGCGGGACGACGTGCGCGGATAGGTGATGGCCTTCTTCGACTCGTAGAGCGACTGCGCAGCCTGGAGCGTGCGCCGCGCGGAGAACCCGAAGCGGCGGTTCGCGTCGCGCTGCAGCGAGGTCAGGTCGTAGAGGAGCGGCGCACGCTCGGACTGCTCCTTGCGCTCGACCTTCTCGACGATCCCGTCCTTGCCGCTGACCTTCGCCACGATCTCGTCGGCGCGATTCGGGTCGCCGAAGATCCGCGTCTCGTCCTTCCCGTCGAACCAGAGGCCCTGGTACCGCGGGTCGAACTGCGCATGGACGAGCCAGTACGGCTCCGGGACGAAGGCCTGGATCTCTCGCTCGCGCTTGACGATCATCGCGAGCGTCGGGGTCTGGACGCGGCCGAGGGAGACGACGCCGCCGACCCAGGCGCGGCCGCGGATCGTCGCGGCGCGGGTGGCGTTCATGCCGACCAGCCAGTCGGCCTCGCTGCGTGAGCGCGCGGCAGCCTCGAGGTCGGCGAGCTGCTCGCCCGGGCGCAGCTTCTCGAATCCTTCGCGAATCGCCTGCTTCGTCATCGACGAGATCCAGAGCCTTTCGACGGGCTTCGGCTCGGGCGGCGCCTTCTTCTTGCGCTTCGGCTTCTCGCCGTTCTCCTCGCCGTCCGGCTCCGGCGCCGGCCTGAAGGCGGTTTCGTAGAGGTAGGCGAAGATCAGCTCGCCCTCGCGCCCGGCGTCGCACGCGTTCACGATCCGCTCGACGTCGTCGCGCTTCATCAGCTTGAGGATCGCGTTCAGCTGCTTCTTCGACTTGACGTCGCGCGGCTTGAGCCGGAACGCCTCCGGGACGATCGGCAGGTCCGCCATCCGCCATTTCTTGAACTTCTCGTCGTACTCCTCGGGCTGGGCGAGCTCGACCAGGTGGCCGACCGCCCACGTGATCACGTACTCCTCCGACTCGAGGAACGCCTCGTTCTTGTCGAAGGTGCCCGGCAACGCGCCCGCGAGGTCGCGGCCGACGGACGGCTTCTCAGCAACGATCAGAGTCTTGGCCATGGGCTCACCACGTTAGCGAACGGGTTCTGCGTTCCTGCTACGGCGAGCCGAGGCGCATGGGCGGCCAGTAGGTCAGATCGACGCGTCCAATGAGGTTCCGGCGCGGCACCGCGCCCCACGCGCGCGAGTCACAGGAGTCGCCCCGGTTGTCGCCCATCATGAAGTAGGCGCCCTGCGGAACCCTCGTCGGCTCGAGCACGGTGAACACTCCTCGCCGGAGGTACGCCGATTCGTCGAGCCGCCGGCCGTCGACGTACAGGCGTCCACCGTGCGCGGCGAGCCGCTCGCCGGGAAGGCCGACCACGCGCTTGACGAACGTCCCGCCCGCCTGGCATGCCCGGGCGGCCGCCGACGGTGCGGTGAAGACGACGATGTCGCCGCGCCGCGGCCCGTGAAAGCGGTACGCGAGCCGGTCGGCGATCACGCGGTCCGACGTTGCGGCCTTGCAGCCCTCGGCCGGTCGCGCGCAGTGCAGCGTGGGCTCCATGGACGCCGAGGGGATCCGGTACGGCTTCGCCACCTCCGCTTCGAAGGCGAGCACGAAGAAGACAGCGACGACCAAGGTGACGATCCAGTCGGCGATCACGTGGAACGGCGGCGGCAGCCGGTGCAAGGGGTTGGCGATCATCGCGCCGGAAGTGTGACCGATACTGCGCGGATGCGGCCCACTGCGACGTACCGCGCGATCGGCACCGCGAGCATCCCGCTCCTCCGCGGCCTGTACCGGTTGCGCGTGACCGGGCGCGAGAACATCCCCGACGAGGGCGGCTTCGTCCTGGCCGCGAACCACAACTCCAACTTCGACCCTTGGCCCCTCGGCATCGGCCTCTTCCCGGACCGCTTCCTGCGCTTCATGGGCAAGTCGGAGCTCTTCTGGTTCCCACTCGGCACGTTCATCGGTGCGGCGGGCGCGTTTCCCGTGCGCCGCGGCCAAGCCGATCTCGAGGCGATCGAGACCGCAGTCGACCTGTGCCGCGAGGGACACGCCGTGGTGATGTTCCCCGAGGGCACGCGCCGGAAGAAGGGGCTGGCGAAGAGGCGCCAGGCGAAGGCTCACACCGGCGCGGCGCGAATCGCGCTGGAGGCGGACGTGCCCCTCGTGCCGGCGGCCATCAAGGGCACGGATCGGCTCGCCCGGTTCGCTCGCCTCTCGGTGGTGTACGGCCCGCCGATGGAGCTCGACGACCTGCGCGGCAAGGACGTTCGGGAGGCGGCGACGATCGCCACCGACCGGCTGATGGCCGAGATCGACCGGCTGGAGGCAACCCTGTGAGCCGGCCGCTGCTCGTCGTCGACGGCGACTCGTTCGCGCACCGCGCGTACCACGCGCTTCCGAAGCAGATCCGGCGCGCCGAGGGCAGGCCGGGAAACGCGCTGGTCGGCTTCGCCAACATGATGCTCCGCCTCTGGGAGGCCGAGCGGCCGCGGGCGGTCTTCGTCGGCTGGGACACGCTGACCTCGCCGACCTACCGGCTCGAGGCCTTCCCCGCGTACCAGTCGGGCCGCGTGTTCGACGAGGAGCTGCTCGAGCAGCTCGATCTGCTTCCAGAGCTCTGCGACGCATTCGGGTTCGCGCGCGCGAAGGCGCCCGGGTACGAGGCGGACGACTTCCTCGCGGCGGCGGTGGCCAGCGAGGAGGCTCGCGGCGGGACGACGCTCGTCGCGACGTCCGACCGCGACGCGTTTCAGCTCGTCAGCGAGCGCACGACCGTCCTCGCGCCGACCCGCGGCGTGAGCGAGATCACACGCGTCGGTCCTGCCGAGGTGCGCGAGCGGTACGGCGTCGATCCCGAGCAGGTGCCCGACTTCATCGCCCTGCGCGGCGACCCGTCCGACAAGCTCCCGGGCGCGCGTGGAGTCGGGCCGAAGAAGGCGGCGGAGATCCTGCGCGAGTTCGGCACGCTGGAGGACGCGCTGGCCGCGGGCCGCTTCGCGGCGGAAGCCGACGACCTCCGGCTGTTCCGCCGGATCGCCGCGATGGACGCGACGGCGCCGATCCCAGAGCTGCCCGACGCGGAGCCGACGTGGGCCGCAGCGGCCGCACACGCATCGGCGCTCGGGCTCGGCCAGCTCGCGGGACGCCTCGAGGCTCTCGCATAATCGTCTGGTGGACGACTGGCTGACATCCGCCCGCGACGCCCTGGCCCAGGCCGCCGGCGTTCCGCCCGAAGAGCTCACGATCGACGAGGAGGACGCGCGCACGCTCCTCGACCTGGCCCGCATCGCCGCCCACGTCAGCGGCGACCGGACGAACGCCCCGCTGCTCTGTTACCTCGTCGGCCGCGCGCAGAGCGGGGCGAGCGTCGACGAGCTGGCCGCCGCGGTCCGACGATCGACCTCCTGACGCACCCGGCGCTCGCGCGCCTGCATCCGACGGGCGGTCACCCGGAGACGGAGCGGCGTCTCGAGGTCTTGCTGGCGTCGCTCACGGGTTGGAGCGAGGGAAGCCCCGCCTCGCGCGCCGAGGTCGAGCGCTGTCACGACCCGGCGTACGTCGAGCGCCTGCTCGCGGTCTCCGAGCCGACGCTCCTCGACTCCGACACGATCGCCTCGTCGACGAGCTACGAGGCGGCGCTTCTCGCGGCGGGTACCGCGATCGAGGCCGCGCGGCGGCAGGCCTTCGCGCTCGTCCGTCCTCCGGGACACCACGCGCTCCGCGAGCGCCAGATGGGCTTCTGCCTGTTCAACAACGTGGCGATCGCCGCCCGTGCGATGCAGGCCGAGGGGGTGGGGCGCGTCGCGATCGTCGACTGGGACGTCCACCACGGCAACGGCACCGACTCGATCTTCCGCGGCGACGACTCGGTGTTGTTCGTCTCGCTGCACCAGTGGCCGTTCTATCCGGGCACCGGTGGGCCCGACGACCAGGACGAGACCACCGTGAACATTCCACTCGCTGCGGGATCCGGCGATGCGGAGTACGCCGAGGCGTTCACGCGGATCGTGGAGCCGGCGGTGGCGCGGTTCGCGCCCGAGCTCGTGCTCGTCTCGGCGGGGTTCGATGCTCACCTCGAAGATCCGCTGGCCGCCATGGAAGTCACCGAGGGCGGCTTCCGCGAGCTCGCCCGCCGCTCGGCTGCGCTCGGCCCGCGCACCGCCGCGGTGCTCGAGGGCGGCTACAACCTCGAGACGCTCCCACGCCTCGTGGAAGCGGCGCTCGAAGGATTCGGCGCCTAGCGCGGGCCCAGACGTACGGAAGCCGGCCCCGCAGGACCGGCTTCCGTCAACTTCGCCACCGCCTCCGCTGCGCGTCGCCACCGCGCTTGGAGCATTTCCGTGTCTGCATTATCGGCGCGCCTGCGCAGAGCCACATGCCGCTCGATGGGTGAATGCCCTCACCCAAGTTGGGTGAGGGTCTCAGCGGCGGGAGTTTGCGAGCAGCTCGAGAGCGTCGCGGCGCGACGACACGCCAAGCTTCCGGAGCAGGCTCTTCACGTGCGAGCGGACCGTGTGCTCCGAGATGAAGAGCCGTTTCGCGATCTGGTCGGTTCCGAGGTGCTCGTCGAGGAGGAGCAGCACCTCGACCTCTCGCGCGCTGAGCGCCGCAGCGATCGAGTCGGGAACGCCGGATTGCCCGCCGGTTCCGGATCGCACCTCGTCGAGCAGACGTCGAGCGATGCTGCCGGACAACGCCGCCTCGCCGTTCGCAACACCGCGCAGGAAGCCGACGATGCGTTCCGGGGGCTCACTCTTCAGCAGGTAGCCGGCCGCGCCGCCGCGGATCGCGGCGAGGAGGTTCTCCTCCGTCCCGGATGCGGTCAGGACGACGACCTCGCAGCCCGGCGCTGCCTCGCGCAGTCTCGGCAGGGCTTGGAGGCCGTCGATCTCGGGCATCGACAGGTCGAGCAGGACGAGATCGGGCTGCAGCTCGCGCGCGCACTCGATCGCCTCCCTGCCGTCGGCAGCCTCTCCGACGACCAGAAAGCCGTTCTGCGTCAGGAGCGCGGCCAGCGCGCCGCGGGTCAGCGGATGGTCGTCGGCGATGAGGATGCGCTCAGCCATGGCTCCGGGCTTATCGGCAGGCCCGGTTCTGCCGACAAGAGTGACGATGCGGCACGACGACAACGAAGTCTTCGAGTCTTACCTGATCGGCCAGGTGCTGCTCTTCAGCCTGCTCGGAGCGGCGCTTGCGCTCTTTCTGAGCCATCCCGAGCTCCGGCACACGTACGAGCTGCCCGAGCTCAGGCTCGTGCTGCAGACCCTGACCATGGCCGTCGCGGGGATCGTGGCTCTGCTCACCGGATTGCGCTTCTCGGTGGACGGGCGCCGGCTCGACCTATTCCTCTCGAGCGGCTTCTTCGTCATCGCGGCGTCCATTCTCCTCTTCTCGATCGCTCCGCTCCTGTCGGGGCAGCCCCTCGGTCGCGCGGAGTCGTGGAGCGGCCTCGTGACGCGCCTGCTGGGCTGGAGTCTGATCGCCGCAGCGCCGTTCGTCCGCGGACGAGTCGGTGCCCGTCAGCGCGCGATCGGGAACGCGCTCGTGGCCTTGAGCTTCCTGGTGTCGGCGGCCTGGGTCGGCGCACACGCGCTCGGCACGGCTCTTCCCGACGTGACGGCTCCTCCGCCGGGTGAGGACGCGGGGGTCCCCTTCATGCTGGCCGGGCTGCTCGCTGCGCAGGCGCTCCTGAACCTCTGCGCGGTCGCCGGCTTCACCTGGCGTTTCCGCAATCACCGCGACGATCTCGATCGCTGGCTCGCGCTCGGCTCGACCCTGATGCTCTTCGCGTCGCTGCACTTCATCTTCACGCCGCTCGTCCACAGTGGAACCGTGTCGCAGGGTGACTTTCTCCGTGTTTTGTCCTACGGGGTCCTGCTCGTCGGCGTCTGGCGCGCGATTCGCTTCTCGGAGTTCGGACGCGCGGTCGCGGAGGAGCGCGCGCGCGTCGCACGCGAGATCCATGACGGGCTCGCGCAGTACCTCTTCGCCATCTCCACGCACGCGAGCATGCTCGAGGCCGACGGCGCCTCCGCAGAGACAATCGGACGCCTGAAGGAGGCCGCGGCCGCCGCCCAGCAGGAGGCGCGCTTCGCTGTGCTGGCGCTCTCCTCGGCGAGCGGCACCGCCCCGTTCGACGCCGCGCTCAGGCGCTACGTCGAGTTCCTGACCGCGGACGGCCAGCTCGAGGTGGAGCTCGAGGTCGACCCGGCGACGCACCTCGCTCCCGACGAGCAGATCGAAGTCTTCCGGATCGTCCAGGAAGGATTGGCGAACGTCCGCAAGCACGCCGGCGCCCGCCGCGCGGAGGTCGTGATCGGCGAGCGGGCCGGCATCCGCTTCGTCACCGTCCGCGACGACGGAAAGGGCCTGACGGAGAGTGACGGCGCCGGTCAGGGCCTGAAGAACATCCGCAAGCGAACCGAGTCGATCGAGGGCGGCCTGACAGTCACGTCGAAGCCGGGCCTCGGCACCGCACTCGAAGTCGTCCTTCGCGCTTAGCCCCAGCCCGCGGCGGGTACGTCGCCCGCATGAGCGATCTAGAGAAGGAACGCGAAGAGCTGGCAGACGACGACGCCGGCTCGACGGCCCCCGGCCAACCGTGGGCAAAAACGTCGAGCGGCGACGCCGACTCGATCACCGAAGACGAAGAGCCCGAAGAAGAAGACAACTAGCGGTGCGGCTCGCACGCGCGTAGCCGCCATCCGCCGGCGGAGCCGGGCTCTGCCCGGCGGGAGCCTCACCACCGCCGGCCCGGCCGACCCCAAGAAGTAGGGGTCCACGGGGGAAACACGGTTTCCCCCATGCAGAAGCCCCGCCGGCGGCG
>JAWVDL010000145.1:0-4044 GCA_033857355.1 Gaiellaceae bacterium
CCGCCGAGGGTCGCGATCGCCTTGTCGAGGAGGAGGAACCGCGTCGGCAGCTGCAGGTTCATCGAGTAGATCAGCGCGAACGCCTCCCGGATGACCTGCAGCGGGTCGATCTCCGCGAGCGAGGCGCCGTAGTAGCGGTAATAGAGCTCGCGCAGCTCGGTCCGGAACTCCTCCTCCCGCTCCTTCGGATACTCGACGCCGAGGTCCGCGAGCCGCTTCGGCAGGTTGTCGACGTTCTCGTTCGCCGCGTCGATGAAGAGGCGCGTGGCCTTGGCCGTGTCCTCCTGGGTCAGCTTGCCGGCGAGGCCGAAGTCGACGAGGCCGATCTGACCGGGGCCGAGCACGAGGATGTTCGCGGGATGTGGGTCTCCGTGGAAGAACCCGTGTCGGAAGATCATGGTCATCCACGCCTCGGTGACCATGTACGCGATCTCGCGTCGCTCCTCCAGCGAATGGGTGGACTCCCCCACGTCGGCGAGCTGCACCCCGTCGAGGTACTCGAGCGTCAGCACCCGGGCGCTCGTGTAGCTCCAGTAGACCTTCGGCACGCGCAGGTACTCGCTGTCCTCGAAGTTGCGGTGGAAGGCGTCGGCGTTCCGCCCCTCGTGCCGGTAGTCGAGCTCCTGGCGGATCGAGCGCGAGAACTCGTCGATCACGGCGCTGGCGTCGATGAAGTCCAGCGCGCGGATGCGATCCTTCGCGAGCCGCGCGCCGCGGTGGAGGAGCGCGATGTCCGCCTCGATCTGCCTCGGCGCGCCGGGGCGCTGGACCTTGACGGCGACCTGCTGTCCGTTCGGGAGAACTGCGCGGTGGACCTGCCCGATCGACGCAGCCGCGATCGGCCGCTCGTCGAACTCGAGGAAGAGCTGCTCGACGGTGAGCCCGAGGTCGGCCTCGATGACCTGCTGGGCCTGCTCGCCCGGGAACGGGCGCACGTCGTCCTGGAGGCCCCGGAGCTCGGAGATGATGTCGGGCGGGAGCAGGTCGGGCCGCGTCGAGAGCAGCTGGCCGAACTTCACGAACGTCGGGCCGAGCTCGTCGAGCATCTCGCGCAGGTGCAGGCCACGCTGAGACGTTCCCGGGTCGGCGAGCGCCGCCTTGCGGTCCCAGGGCCGGTGCGAGTCGAGGAAGTAGCCGAAGCCGTGCCGCGCCATGACCTGCGCGATCTCGGACAGCCGGCCGAGGCTGCGCGTCTTCGTCCGCGGCGGGGCCATGCCACAAAGTGTGACACGGCGGCCGTGTCTCCTCTTGCGCTCGGCTTGGCTAGGCGGCCGGCGGCTTTGCGCCTTCGACGAGGCGCAGGCGGTGCTCGAGCTGGGCGATCCGGAGCTCCAGCTCCTCCAGGTCCGCCTTCGTCACGAGCCCGAGCTCGCGGAGAAGGCCCTGCGCGGTCGAGCTCGCGCGGCCGATCCGCTTGGCTTCCGTGCGCCAGCGCCCGGTGAGGTCGTCGACGAGCGAGCGCGCGTCGTCGCGCTCCATCCCGCCGCGGGAGACCAGGGCGTCGACGAGGCCGTCCACGCGGTCGGCCGTGAGCGCGAGCGCGCCGACGCCGCCGAGCACCAGGCGCTCGGCGAGGTCGCGGGCGAAGCCGTTGCTGTTGCTACCGGGCTCGGCCATGAGGGCGCGTCTTCCTTCGCTGGCGGCGCTGCTCGCGCTTCGCGTCGGCCGAGGTGGCGGCTGCGGCGGGGATCAGCTCGGGGGCAGGCTCGGAGGCAGCAGCCGACTCGGCCTGCTCGAGCGCCGCCGTGCCGGCATCCACCCCATGCCGGCCGTCGCCGTCCGCCGGCAGGTCGAGCGTCTTTCGCCGCGCCCACTCCGGCTCGCGCTCCTTCAGCATCGTGAGGATCGGCGCGGCGATGAAGATCGACGAGTACGCGCCGGACGCGATGCCGACGATGAGGGCGAAGGCGAAGTCCTTCAGGGTCGCGCCGCCGTACACGAGGAGCGCGCCGACCGGCAGCAGCGTGATGAACGTGGTGGCCAGCGAGCGGCGGATCGTCTCCCACAGCGAGACGTTGGCAATCGTCGCGAACGACGCCTTCCCGCGCATCAGCGGGACGTTCTCGCGCACGCGGTCGAAGATGATGATCGTGTCGTAGATCGAGTACCCGAGCACGGTCAGGACGGCCGCGACCGTGGACGTGGTGACCTCGCGCCCCACGATCGAGTAGACGCCGACGGTGAGCGCAACGTCGTGCAGGAGCGCGACGATCACGGGCAGCGCGAACTTGAGGTCGAACCGGATCGCGATGTAGCCGACGATCAGGAAGAGAGAAAAGAAGATCGCGAGGATCGCCGACCTGGCGATCTGGCGGCCGAAGCTCGCCGACACGTTCTTCACGCCCGGCGCGTAGGCGCCGAGTCGGTCGCGCAGGTCCGACTGCAGTCGCGTCAGCTGACCGGGCTTGAGCGAGCGTGTCCTCAGCTGGAAGCTCTTGTACTTCTGTCCCGTCTGCTTGCCGCGACCCTGGATGACCGCGTCCGCCTGGCCGACCTTCTTGGCCTCGGTGCGGACGTCGTCGACGAGGTAGGGCGTGTGCGTCTTGAACGTGACCTGCGTCCCGCCCTTGAAGTCGATCCCGAGGTTCAGGCCGCGCACCGCGAGCGACCCGAAGCTGATCACCACCGCGGCAGTCGCTACGGCGAGCCAGATGTACCGGCGCCGCATGAAGTCGATCTGCAGCCACTTCGCGGTCTGCTGGCCGTGCGCACCCATGAAGCGCGGATTCGAGAACCAGCGGAAGCCTGCGAGGAGCCCGAGCATCGCCCGAGTGGCCGCAACGGCCGTCACGAGCGAGATCACGGTGCCGATGAGGAGCATCAGCGCGAAGCCCTTCACGCCCGCGGTCGCGACGGCGAACAGGATCAGCGCCGTGATGCACGTGACGACGTTCGCGTCGAGAATCGTGCGGAAGCCCTTCGAGTAGCCGGCCGCGATCGCCGCGCGCACGCTCTTCCCGGCGCGCACTTCTTCCTTGATCCGTTCGAAGACGACCACGTTCGCGTCGGCGGCCACTCCAATCGTGAGGATCAGTCCCGCGAAGCCCGGCAAAGTCAGGGTCACGTTCAGGGTCAGGATCGCGGCCCAGAGGAACGCGGCGTAGATGGCGAGCCCGATCACCGCGACGAGGCCGAGGAACCGGTAGAGCAGGAGCAGGAAGATCGCGACGATCAGTAGGCCCACGAGCGCTGCGCGCTTCGCCTGTGCAAGCGAGTCCTTGCCGAGCGTGGCCGAGACCTGGGTCTGCTCGGCCGTGACGAACTTCACCGGCAGGGCACCGGTCTGGAGGACGAGCGCGATGTCCTTCGCCTCCTTCAGCGATCCGATCCCCGTGATGCGGCCGCCGCCGGAGATCCCGTTCGACAGCGACCGGTCGGTCGGGTCGATCTGAGGCCACGACTTGATCTCGTTGTCGAGGACGATCGCGAAGTGCTGCGGGACGTTGAGGATGTTCCCGCGCTGGTACTCGGTCTGCGTGATCTTCTGGAAGACCTTCGAGCCGTGCTTCGTGAAGCTCATCAGCACTTCCGGCCCGTTCGTCTGCGTGTCGATGTCGGCGCGGGTTCCGTTCAGCTTCAGATCCTCGCCGGTCATCTGCGGGACGGGCTTCGCGGGCGGCGGCGTCTGGTCGATGTTCCGCTTGAAGAGGTAGAAGTACGTGCGCGACGGAGGTGCCTCGTTGACGCCCGGGCAGAAGCGGTCGACCGGGCCGCAGAAGATGACCGTCGTCTGCTTCGGACGCGCGAAGAGCGTGTACCCGCCCGGCAGCGTGTCCTTGCCCTTGGCCGCGGCCTTGCCGGCGGCGCCCGCCTTGGCGGCGAGCTTTGCGGCCTTCGCGACCAGCGCGTCGCGTGACGGGCTCGGGCCGGCGACGAGCTTCTTCTTCGCGTCGAACAGGTACCAGCTGCCGGCATTTCCGCCCTGGGCCGTGGACTGGATCCCCGCCAGGAGCCCGTACAGGCTCGGGCGGGCGACGATTCCCTGGGCCGACTGAGAGGGGCCGGTGACGGAGGTCTCGAGGTCGTAGAGCTCGAGCTGGGCGG
>JAWVDL010000146.1:0-4700 GCA_033857355.1 Gaiellaceae bacterium
TCGCCCTGCATGGAGAGCGGAGACCCTGCGGGCGCGCCGGGATAGAGGTACGCGGTTGCCTCGGTATCGACTCCGAGCGGTTTGCCGTGCCAAAGGCCGCGCGGGATGAGCGAGAGCGGGATCTCGACGAGCGTTCGCCCATCCAGGTAGTGGACGGTTCCCGGCACCAGCTTGTTGATGGCGACAAAGTTGTCGAAGGTGCTGAGGTCGTTGTCGAAGAGCGAGAGAAACGGCGTCTTCGCCGTGCGTCGAATCGCCTCCCTCGTCGAAACGAAGTGCGTATTACCGCGGACCTGTTGGGCAAACGCCAGCAGGAGAATCCCAACAACCCCGGCAGCGACGACCGACACGAGTCGGCGCCCACGCAGCCGGCGCAAGGAGAAGTACAGCCCAACGCCGGCCAAGACCGCGTAAGCGAACAGGCTCCGCACCTGCAGGCCGACCGCCGCCAGGGCCGAGAGCCCGACCCCGGCCGCCAGGAGCGCGCCTGCGGCGCGGGTTCGCCGCGCGAGGAAAGCCAGGAACGCGACGAGCGCCGTCCCCTGGACGAGCCACACGCCGATGAACGCGTAGAAACTCGAGCGCTCGTGGGCGCGAATCGAGACGGGTGAGGACAAGAATGCATGGAAGCCTCCCGCCCGGAGGAACAGCACGAGCCAAAGCGCGGTTCCGACGACGAGCAGCATCATGCCCCTGCGGAAAGCGATGCTCAGCTTTGGCTCTTCGCCGCCGAAGCGTTCCGGAAAGCCGAGGCCGAGCAGGTACGCACCCGCGCAGCAGACACACCCGATCGCGCCCAGCGCGGCCGTCTGCGTCAGATCGGACAGCTGGAAGCCGAACTGGGCCAGGCCCGTGGTCGCGTGGTGTGGGTTCAGATGGAGCTCGATCGGCCGCAGGACGAAGAGCGACACCCAGGTGAGGGCCGCAAGCGAGAGCGGGGAGACCGCGACAGCGAGCCACGACGTCCGTCGCCTCGCTTCGGCGAGCGTCAGCAAGATCGCCAGGGCGAGGCCGGCGGCGAGCACCCAGAGCCAGACAGGTCGCCCCGGATCGAGCGCCCCGGTTGCGAGCAGCACCGCGATCGTCCCCGATCCCGCCAGCGCGGCCGCGCATGCCGTTGCAGTCGGACGGATCATGCCGCCAGCAGCGCGCGCATTCGAACGAGGAAGCGCTCTTCCGAGAACTCCGTCGCGCGTGCCCGTAGCGCCGTCGGATCCCACGTCCGCGTCGCAACGTCGTCCAACGCAGCGCGCAGCGACTCGACCTCCGCCGTTTGGATCAGGACGCCGTCGACTCCCTGTCGAACGATGTCGCGTGCGCCGCCCGCGTCGAGTGCGACGACAGGCGTGCCCGAGGCGAGCGCCTCGACCATGGCAATCCCGAAGTCCTCCTCCCCCACGTGCACGAATCCCGAGGCGCCCTCGTAGAGCTCCACGAGCTCCGCTCGCGGAACCCACGCCCGCAACTCGACGTTCGGCGGCAGTGTCTCCAGCAGACGATCGGCGAGCGGGCCGATGCCGACCATCGTCAGCCGGTGCGGCGAGCCGCGGAAGGCTTCGACCACGAGTTCCGGGCGCTTGTACGCAACCAGCCGGCCGGCCCAGAGGAACCGTCCTGGCTCCTTCTGCTCGTCCGCGCGAAAGTCGGCGATCGCAACGGGGGGATGGATCACGTCGGCGTCCCGTCCGTAGAAGCGTTTGATCCGGTCGCGCACCGCGTTCGAGATCGCAACGTAGGCGTCGGGCCGGCGCGACGCGGCGAGGTCGAGTCGCCGGAGGCGCCCGCGGAGCAGGCCCAGCGCCTTCCCCGACAAGCCGTCGACGCGCCCCGCCTCCGTCTCGGGCATCCAGGCGTAGCGCATCGGCGTGTAGCAGTAGCAGACATGCATGGCGTCCTTGCGGGGACGGACGCCGACCGCGCACGCATGGGATGACGAGATGACGAGATCGTAGTCGTCGAGATCCAGGCCGGCGAAGTAGCGACCCATCACGGGAAGCAGATACCGCCAGCGGCCCGGATCATGACCACGCTGGCGCAGGCCCGGCAGTCGCGAGAGGGGCGACTCGCCGACAATCGCGTTCGCCAGCTCTGGAGGCAAGAGCTCACGCGCGGCTTGGAACGCGAAGACGTCGGGCTCGCAGCCCGGAGCGAACAGGCCGGACCGCATTGCCTCGACAGTCCGCTCGGCCCCGTGGTAGCCCTGGAACCAATCGTGAACGATCGCCGCCCGCGCGCGGATGAGCTCACCCACGTTCGAACCACTCTCGGAGCGCTCCCGAGGAAACGACCCGTGTCCGCCTGATCGCGCTTCGCTTGGCGAGCGCCCGAGGAAGCAAGCGGACGAAGTCCCGCACCGCGACCAGCGTCCTCGGCGAGAACAGAAGCGCCCACACGACGACGCTCAACTCGCGGAGAGCGATCTGCGGAAAGTCGCGGGAGAGATTCGAAAGGTCCTCGTTCTTGACCAGCATCAGCCACTGGTTCCGCATCGAGTTCGTCCGCGACAGCTGCGGCTTCACGCGCTGCTGCCGATGGAACGCAACCGGGCTCGAGCGGTAGGACTTGCTGCCGAGACCACGGCTCGTCCGCGCATGGTAGGCCCGCGCTGACGGGACGTACCAGCATTCCCAGCCGGCGAGCCGCAGACGCCAGGAGAGATCCAGATCCTCCTTGTAGATGAAGAAGGTCTCGTCGAGCACCTCACCGTCCACGGCCACCTCGTCGAGGGCGCTGCGGCGAGCGAAGAAGGCGGCGCCGTTGACGGCAAAGACCTGCTCCTCGACGTCGAAGGCGCCGTCGTCGTCTCTGCCTTCGCCTCGGTCCATCCCGCGCCGGTTGCGCCCGATGCTCAGGCCGGCGGTGTCCAGCAACTCCGTCGGCCGGTCGTTGACGAGGTCGTAGCGAAGGATCTTGCCGTTGGCGCACGCGGCGCGCGGCCGGCGCCCGAAGAATTCGACCAGCACGTCCACGTAATCGGGCGCAGCGAACAGGTCCGCGTTGGCGAGGAAGACGAACTCCCCTTCGCTCTCCGCGATGCCCCGGTTGTGAGCGCGGCAGAAGCCCGCGTTCTCCCCCATCTCGACGACGCGGACCGCGTCTCGCGCCATCGTTCCGAGAGCGGCGGCAACGTCCTGCGCCGGATCGTTGTTCACGACGACCACCTCGACGTCGCAGGTCTCCGCCGCGAGCAGCGGCGGAATCGCGCGCGCGAGCAGGGGGGCGTCACCACGGGTGGCGAACACGACGCTGACCCGTGGCCGCATGCTGCAATGATTCCACGATGAAGGTCTTGATCACAGGCGGTGCGGGCTTCATCGGATCGCACCTCGCCGATCGGCTGCTCGCGGCCGGACACGAGGTCAGAGCGCTGGACGCGCTCGATCCGCAAGTCCACCCGACCGGTCGCCCGGACTACCTCGACGGGCAGGTGGAGCTGGTCGTCGGCGACGTGGCCGACCGCGCCGCGGTCGCGGCAGCGCTGGAAGGGGCGGACGCGGTCGTGCATCTCGCCGCCACGGTCGGCGTGGGACAGTCGATGTACGAGATCGAGCGCTACGCACGGACGAATACGATCGGGACCGCCATCCTCCTCGAGGAGGTCGTGCAACGCCGGGATCGCGTGTCGAAGCTCGTCGTCGCCTCGTCGATGTCCGTGTACGGCGAGGGTCAGTACGCGAATCCACGGACCGGTGAATCCGGGCTGGCCCCGCCACCGCGGCCGATCGAGCAGCTTCGACGCCAGGAATGGGAGCTACGCGAGCCTGGCGGCGACCCGCTCGATCCCGAAGCAACCGCCGAGACGAAGTCCCTCGCTCCACAATCGGTGTACGCGATCGGAAAGCGCGACCAGGAGGAGCTGACGCTTACGGTCGGTGCGGCCTACGGGATCCCGGCGGTCGCGCTGCGCCTGTTCAACACTTATGGGCCGCGGCAGGCGCTGGCCAACCCGTACACCGGCGCCGTCGCGATCTTCGCGACCCGGTTGCGGAACGGACGAGCGCCGATCGTCTTCGAAGACGGACGGCAGACCCGGGACTGCGTCCACGTCGCCGACGTCGCCCGCGCGTTCGCCACCGTGCTCGAGAGCTCGGCCGCGGACGGTCGCGTGCTCAACGTCGGGACCGGCAAGGCGGTCACCGTCGCATCGCTCGCGACGACGATCGCGGAGACCCTCGGGGCTTCGATCGAGCCGGAGATCCTGGGCGAGTTCAGGCCGGGTGACGTCAGGCATTGCTACGCCGACGTGCGCCTCGCGCGCGAGCTCGTGGGCTTCGAGGCTGAGATCGCGCTCGCAGACGGAATCCCGGACGTCGTCGAATGGATCGGGGAGGCGACACCGGAGGACCACGCCGACGCTGCTCTGGCCGAACTGGTCAGCCGCGGATTGATCAGCGGCTAGGTCGGGCGACTCGGCGTGCTCCGCCGGCGGGTCCGCTCGTGAGGGCCGTCACCCTCCGAAGACGGGAACGTTCAGATCCGGCGTCGGCCGCAGCGGGAACGGCAGCGATACGTCCGTCGCACCTACGCGAGCCCGGAAGAAGCCCCTCGTCCGCCGCCCGGGGACGCGACCCCGGAAGATGCCGGACCTGTTCGCAGCAACCGTCCTCTGCACAACCCACTGCGAGCCGACCTTCCGCTCGACGAACACGGTCATGGCGCTCGAGGTCGGAGTTCGGCCCCAGAAGGTCACGCTCTTCGTG
>JAWVDL010000147.1:0-5920 GCA_033857355.1 Gaiellaceae bacterium
CGCCGGATCGACGGCGGGGACAACCGCTGGTTCCTCGACCCGATCTTCCGGGGCGAGTACCCCGCCGACGTGCTCGAGCTGCTGGGCGACGCAGCGCCGCCGGTCGAGGACGGTGACCTCGCCGTCATGTCCACGCCGCTCGACTTCCTCGGCGTGAACAACTATTCGCGGCTGGTCATCGGCGAAGGGGGCAAGCCGCTCCGCAACTCGGCCTCGGTCTACACGGACATGGACTGGGAGGTCTATCCGGACGGTCTGTACGAGGTGCTCATGCGGCTCCACGACGAGTACGCCGTGCCGGCGATCTACATCACGGAGAACGGGGCGGCTTTCGGCGACATCCGCGGTCACGACGGCGAGATACATGACCCGGAGCGGCAGGATTACCTCGAGGGCTACATCCGCGCGGTCGGCCGGGCGGTGCAGGCGGGCGTGCCGGTCAGCGGATACTTCGTCTGGTCCTTCCTCGACAACTTCGAGTGGGCGCACGGCTACTCGAAGCGCTTCGGCATCGTCTACGTCGACTATCCGACCCTCGAGCGCGTGCCGAAGGGAAGCTTCCACTGGTACCGCGACCTGATCCGGCAACATCGCGCGGCCGCGTCGCCGGCGGCACAGACCGGCTAGCGCCAGAAATGGCTGTGGCCGGGACAAGCCCGGCCACAGCCCCTCCGCTCTACACGGTCTCGGGTATCGAGCGGAAGCTTTAGTTCGTGACGCTCACGTCGTCGACGTAGCTGCCCTCGTACTGGACGAGCGGGTCGCTCGTGAACCGGAACCGCACCGAGATCGATCCGGCTGCCGGCACCTTGAACGCCGCCTTCTCCGCGGAGAAGCCCGGGTAGTCGCGGTTCATCCCGTCGAAGATCGACTGGCCTGACCAGTCGTTCGCATCGGGGTCCCACCGCCACGTGGCGGGAGTCCACGTCGTGCCGTCCGAAGACCACTCGACGGCCATGACGTCGCAGCCGCATCCGCCCTCGGTATTGCGACGGTTCGCGAAGTTCACGAACGTCCAGCCGCCGGGACTCGAGAACCGCGGCGACGTCAGGGTCGTCGTGGTGTCCGAGGCGTACGGCGAGACGCTGAAGCTGAACGTGCCGGTGTTGCCGAGCGGCCCGCGCTTCCACGTCGTCGCCCCGAGCGAGTCGGTCGTGGCCGTCGTCCAACCCTGGGCGTCGGCCTCGAATCCGAACGGTCCGCTCAGGGTCGTCCCGACGGGAGCCGACGGCTTCTCGGGCAGCGGCTTCGGCGTGATCGGGCAGCCGCCCGTCGTGCCGGCGAGCGGCGTGTCGAAGCAGTACGTCCAGATTCCACGGCCGTACGTGGCGACCACGAGCAGGTTCGGATCGTCGGGCTTCAGGTTCATCGTGCTGATCGGGACGACGGGCAGGCCGTTGAGATACGTGTAGGTCGCCTTGCCCTTCGCGTCCGTGCCGAAGACGCCGACGTCGGTGCCGACGATCAGCTGCTTGCCACGCTGCGTGACCCAGGTCGCCGGCACGTCGGGGAGGTTCCCGGAGATGTCCGTGAACGTCGCGCCCGCGTCGGTCGACTTGAAGAGGTGGCCGGTGTCGACCGCGCTCTTCTCCTGCAGCGTTCCCGGCGGAACCCAGCGCCGGCTGTAGCCGCCCATCGTGACGTAGATCGTCTTCTTCGTCGCGTCGGTCGGGTCGATCGCGATCGACGTGATGAAGCGCTCCGGCAACCCCTTCGCCGCGGCGATGTGCCAGCCGCTCGAGGTCATCTTCGTGGCCGGCGTGGCGCCGCCGACGTTCGTCGCGATCCCGCTCTGGAACGGCGCGGTCGCGTTGAGGATGTCGCAGACGCCGCAGTAGCCCGCGTAGATCGCCGGGCCCAGCACGTCGATCGCCGACATCCCGTTCGCCGGGTCGGACGCGCTCGGCGCGGCCGCCGCGTCGCCCGGATGCTGCGCCGTGCCGAGGTCGTAGACCTGCGTCCACGGCTTGGCGCCGCAACAATCGGTGAGCGAGCCCGCCGGGGTCGGATCGCCGATGACCGGCGGCTGTGTCTGGCCGGTCGTGTCGGGCCCGTAGGTGGTCTCGACGATCTCGTTGCCGCCCGTGACGAGGTGATTCGCGTCTGTCGGATCCATCTCGAACGGATTGGCGAAGCGGGGATTCGTGACCGGCGGGATCATGTCCGTCCAGGTCTGCCCGCCGTCCTTCGTCACGCGCATGTCGCCGTACACGTACGCCTCGTAGGCGACGTCGCTGTTGGCCGGGTCTACCTCGGCATACGTGCCGTCGCCGCCGTACGTCTCGAACTGCTGACGCGTCCGCGAGTCGATGCGCATGTGGCCGTTGTCCTGCAGCCCCGCCCAGACGGTGCCGTCGTTCGCCATCGCGACGTCATAGGGGAGGAGGGTGGTGAAGCCGGCCTGGTTGCCATCGCCCCAGCCGCCGTTGTTCAGCTCGCCGCCCGAGGCGACGTGCTGCTTGTAGAAGCCACCGTCGTTCCCGACCGCCAGCGTGACGCCGCCCGAGCCGTCGGGAACCCAGAGGCCCTCGTGCTGGTCCGGATGGGTGGTGTTGCTGACCTGCGGATCCCGGTTCGTCGGGCAAGCCGGCAAGCCGAGGGTGAGCATCAAGCAGGCGTCGCCGGCGAAGTAGCGGCCGATGACCTTGAAGGTGGTCGGCCCGTTCATCGGGACGTTGGCCTCGTTCTGCCAGACCTCCTCGAGCCCGAAGGCCAAGCGCGTCGGCACGCCGCTCGCGTCCTGCCGCGTCGGGTCGGGAGCGACCCAGAGGTTGTACCAACCCTGAACGCCGGGCTCGTAGCCGGTCGCCTGCCCGGTTCCGACGAGCGCCGAGCCCGTGGCCGGGTTCTTGGCGATCGCGTTGTCGTCGGCCATCAGCGTCCAGGTGGTGCCGAAGTCCTTGGACACGTAGATGCCGTTGAGAACGGTGCCTGCAGAGCCGCGAGGATCGGGCACGCCGTTCGCGTCGACGACGTCGAGCTCGCCGTTCAGCGCCGCCGCGTCCTGCACGATCGCGTAGAGGAAGTCGCGATCCTGTTGCGGGCCGGTTGCGTTGCCGAGCTGCACGCGGCCGATGCGATCCTGCTGTGTGAATCCGGGCGCGGCAAGCTTTTCGAAGCTGCCGGGATCGCCGGTCGCCGACCGGTAAAGGCCGTTGTTCGGCGACTGCACGGAGCCGTCCGAGTTCTTCCGTGTGCCTGCCCGCCAGCCGACCGCCGCCACGACGGTGCCCGCCGAGGTGGAGGTGTTCAGGCCGCCGCCGGGATTGACGACGACGTCGGTGACCATGTTCGCGAGCTGACAGGTGCCGCCGCCCTCGACGCCGGCGCACGCGCCGGTGGGCAGCTTGACGTTCGCGTAGGTCTTGCCGCCGTCGGTGGAGCGGAAGAGCCCCTTGCCGGTCGCTGCGTAGACCTTGTTGGGGTTAGAGGGATCGGTCTCGATCGCGAAGCCGAGTGCGCCGTCCGGAACGCCCGTGGCCTTCGACCACGTCGTCCCCAGATCGGTGCTGTAGAACGCGCCGAATCCGGTGTAGCCGCCCGAGCCGTAAGTCGGGTCGCCGCTGACCGCGACGACGGTGCCGCCGTTCGCGGACGTCCAGCCGACCGCGCCGACGATCTGGCTCGGGAGCCCGTCGCCGATCGACGTCCAGTTGTTGCCGCCGTCGGTCGACATCCAGATCCCGCCCGTGCCCTTTGCGGCAAAGAGCCTGTTGTTCACGGGGTCGTACTTCAGGCTGTCGAGCCGCCCTTCGTTGTCCACGAGCCCGAGGCCGTTGACGCGCGAGTAGCGCGGGTCGTTGACCTTCAGCGGGCCCTTGCCATAGATCTCCCATTTGCCGGAGGTTCCGGCGGTCTTGCTGGCCTTCGCCGTCGCGCGCATCTGCGTGATCGCGTTGGCGAACGCGCCGGGCGCAACCGTGTCGTACGGCGCGCTGCGCACCGTCTCGAGCGCCTCCTGCCTGCGGATCAGCTCGAGCGCGCTCTCGGGATGCTTCGTGTTGATACAGGCGTTCCCGGCAGCCTCGCCGCCGCCCTCGGGCAGGCCGCCGCGGCTCTCGACGAGCTGCTGCTGCGCAGTCGTGGAGAATCCGGCAGGACACGCCCGTGTCGCACTCCGCTGGTGGTGCGAGCGCGTGGCCATGCCGAGTCCGGGCACGACCAGTAGACCCGCGAATCCCGCAGCGATCAGGCCGCGGCGCAGGGAGAATCGCATTGCTTCCTCCTCGATAGACCGTGCAGAACGAACGGTCTTATACACAGCATTTTCCCCGGCGTATACAGGCAGAATGGGACAGATTCTGGAGGGTTTTCCTGGCGAAATTACGTGACTGATTTATCAATCAACATTGACTGACGGATCAATCGGGCACGATCTGGTTCCGCTCACGCCTCGGTGGCCGCCCCCGTAGACTCCGCCGGCCGTGTCCAACCGCGGGGGCGCTTCCGAGGACAAGCGGGCGATCATCCTCGCCGCGGCCGTGCGCGTGTTCGCCCGCGAGGGCTACCACGACGCCAGGGTCGGAGACATCGCGAAAGAGGCCGGCGTCGCCTACGGCCTCGTCTACCACTACTTCAGATCCAAGGAGGCCGTGCTCGAGGCGGTCTTCCGCGAGACCTGGGGCGCGATGCTGACTGCGATCCGCAGCGTCGAGGATCGGGGCGGCCCCGCAACCGATCAGTTGCGGCGCGTCTGCGCGATCGTCCTCGGATCGTGGGCGACGGACCCCGATCTCATCCGTGTGCTCGTGCGCGAGGTCGTCCGCAGCCCGCAGATCCAGCGGGAGATCGACGAGATCGCGCAGGCGTTCGCGGCGCTCGAGCGGATCATCGTGCGCGGACAGAAGGAGGGAACGTTTACGACCGAGCTCGGGTCGCGCACCGTCGCCTGGATGCTCTACGGGGCGCTCGAGGAAATCCTGACCGGCTGGGTGATGGGCCAGCTCCCCGACGGGGAGGACGATGTGGCGGAGGCGGGGCGTGTCGTCGTCGCGATCTTCACCGGCGGGCTCCAGACCTAGCCCTCCCAGCCGGTGGCTGACTCGGGGCGTCGCCGCAATCGGCGGCGCGAGCTTCCTCGACGACGTCGGCCAGGAGGTGCCGACCGCGCTGCTGCCGGCGTTCCTGACCGCGACGCTCGGCGCTCCGGCTGCTGCGCTCGGCGCGATCGAGGGGATCGCGAACGGCTTTTCCGGCGTCGCGCGGCTCGCGGGAGGGGCGCTCGCCGACGACCCGGCGCGAAGGGGGACGACCGCGGTCGGCGGATACGCCGCGACAGCCGTACTGACCTCGGTGATCGGCGTGACGACCGCAGCCTGGCAGGTGGGTGTCCTCCGCACCGCGGCCTGGACGACGCGCGGGCTGCGCAGTCCGGCCCGCGACGCGCTTCTGGCAGACGTCGTCCCGGCCGAGGCGTACGGGCGCGCGTACGGGTTCGAGCGCGCTCTGGACAACCTCGGCGCGATCGTCGGGCCGCTGCTGGCGCTTGCACTCGTCGCGGTCGTCGGCGTGCGCACGGCGATCCTCGTCTCTGTGGTTCCGGGCTTGCTGGGGGCGCTGGCCATGCTCGTGGCGGTTCGTGTGGCGCCTCGGCTGCGCGAGCGCGAGCGGCAGCCTTTCCGGATCCGGATCCGCCCGGTCGTGCAGGGGAAGCTCGGCCGCCTGCTGGCCGGCGTCTCGGCGTTCGAGCTGGGAAACGTCGCGGCGACGCTCCTGATCCTGCGGGCCACAGAGTTGCTCGCGCCGGCTCGCGGCCACGACTCCGCGGTCAAGGTAGCGCTGCTCCTCTATGCCGCCTACAACCTCACGGCGACGCTCTCCAGCGTTCCCGCGGGACGGGCGACCGACCGCCGCGGCGGCGTGCGCGTGCTGGTCGGCGGTGTCCTCGCGTTCCTCGTCGCCTACACCGGCTTCGCGTTCG
>JAWVDL010000148.1:0-3997 GCA_033857355.1 Gaiellaceae bacterium
CGACCTCCGAATCGTGGAATGTGCTCGTTCGTGCTCGGACCGCTAGGAGGGTTTGTCCGAGTGAGCCCGCCGCCGCTCCCGCGACGTGCGGATCAGCTGAAAGTCGATTCCCCAGACCAGGGCGAGCAGCCCGCCTGCGAGTGCCGACAAAGCGAAGAGGGCGATGTCGGGGACGCGGGTCCAGCCAACTAGGTAGACGAGCTCCAGAGCGAAGGCGGCGGTGACCAGAGCCTTGCTGAACGTACTCATTACAGGAGCGTAAATGCCTCTGTTCCTCAAACCCTCCTACGAGGAGGGTTTGGCGAAATGCGAGGTGCGCCTGCGGCTACGGAAGGCGCGCCATGCCTGTGTCGGGATCCAGACGCACAAGTGAACGCCGAACGCGAACGCGATTCCCCATAGAGCGGCCTCCCAAAGAGAAAGGCCGTCGAGGGGGCCGATCACGAAGGCGTAGGCGGCCCAATAACCGACGAACCGCACGATGGTCGTCCACCGCGTGTTCACGATCCGAAGCTGTACCCACTACGCGGCGACCGGAACCGCGCGAGCGCGGCTCACGTCGACCCGCTTGTTAGAGCGGAATCCGTGTGTCCATCCGCGTCTGAGAGGCGCATACGGGATTCGAACCCGTGCCGCCGCCGTGAGAGGGCGGTGTCCTAGGCCACTAGACGAATGCGCCGCGCGGATTCAGTTTAGCCACCGTTGGGAACGTTGGCGCGCATGACGGAATGGGAGCACGAGGGAGAAGAACACCGGGCCGACAAGCAGGAGGGCGACCTCCACGCGCTCGACGCCGAAGGCGATCCGCGCGGCGGTGTCCAGAGCGACGAGTACCGGCATGCCGATCCGCGCGAGGTCGTCGAGGAGGATGGCGTGGCGATGAGCGGGCCGGGCGGCGCGCCGCAGGAGGGCGAGTCGGTCGAGGAACGGCGCGCGCGAGACCGAACCTAGCCGAGTGCGCCTTGCTCTCACCGCCGCGGCTGCCGCGGCCCTGTTCGTGGCAGCGGCCCCGGCGCGCGCGGCGATCGTCCCGCAGCGCTCGATTGCGGGCGTGACGCTCGAGCTGACGAAGGCGCAGGTGCGCGCGAAGCTCGGCGCGCCGCCGCGAGTTCGCCACGGACGCAACGACTTCGGGGCCTGGACTCGGTTCGTCTACCCGCGCGTCGAGGTGACCTTCCAGGGCGGCAACGCGGTCACCGGCCTTCAGACGACCTCCCCGAAGGAGCGCACCGCGCGTGGAGCGCACGTCGGCTCGACCAGGGCCGAGCTGCTTGCGCGAGTCCATGGCCTCAAGTGCGAGACCGGGCACTGCTTCCTCGGCTCGTTCACGGCCGGCAAGCGCGTGACCGACTTCTTCCTCCACGGCGGTCGGGTGACGCGGATCGTGGTCGGCTTCGTCATCGACTAGCTCCTGGTCGACAGCCGCGCCAGCACGGCGACGGCTCCGGCGGCCGCGGCCAGGCCGAACGCATCCCACGTCACGCTTCCGCCGAGCGGGACGGACGTGGCTGCGAGAAGGATCGCGGCGACCCCGGCCGCGCCGAGCGTCGTCGCCAGGATGGACAGAGCGCGGCGCAGATGCAGGCCGGGCTCCTCGCCGACGGCAGTCCTGCGCTCTAGCGACCAGTAGGCGAGCTCGGCGACGAGGACGAGTCCCGCGCCGACGAGGGGCGCGCGTCCGTCGATCGCTCCGTGGCCGTGCAGCGACACCGCGTACGAACCGCCGAGCGAGACGACGGCCAGGGGAATCGGCGCCGGCCAGCCGGAGACGAGCGCGAGCGCCAACGCGACGACGCCCGGCAGTGCAGCGACCGCGGCGAGCGCCAGCACGACCGGCGAGCCGATCGCGAGCAGCGTCCAGGCCACGAGCAGACCCGCGCAGAGGAGCGAGAGCGCCGCGGTGGCTAGGCGCGAACGCGACCGGCCTGACGCCTGAATGCTCCCACCTCCTCCAGCGCGACCGCTAGTGGGTCGCCGTCCCGCCACTCCACGACGGGGACACCGAGCCGCTGGTAGCGCGAGCGGAGCGTCTCCCGCCGCAGCTGCCACAGGCGATGGCCGATCGCCTCCGCTTCGTCCTCCGCGGCCGCCGCGAACGGAAGCGGCGAGACCTCGATCACCGCGAGGTCGAATCCCCGCGCCCGCAGGTCGAGCAGCGTGGCGATCGCGCGCTCGTCGAGCAACGGCGTCAACGCGAGGATGAGCGCCTGCGGCGGGAGCGTCCCGACCGGGATCACGTCGGCGTCCTTCCATGCGTAGCTGAACACGATCTCCGTGCCGATCACCGAGTCGAGGATGCGATAGCGCTGCACGAGCCCTGTGGCGGGCAGGAGCCAGCTCAGAACGCCGCCGAAGCTGACGAGCCCGACGCGGTCCTTCCGCTGGAGGTACAGAGCGGCGAGCGACGCGGCTGCGCGGACCGCGAGCTCGAGCGTCCCCCGCTGGCTCGCGCGCGCCTCCGTGAACGAGTCGAGAAAGATGATCACGTCGGTGTTCCGCTCCGGATGGCGCTCGTTGACGAACAGCTCGCCGCGGCGCGCGCTGACGCGCCAGTTGATCCGGCGCACGCGATCCCCGGTGGCGAAGGGACGGATGTCCGCGAACTCGATCCCTTCGCCCTTGCCGCGCGAGACCTGGTTCCCCGAGTACACCTGCGTGTCGAGGGGCGGCAGGACGCGGCGGATCTCCTCGGGGCGTGGATAGACGCGGAGCGGCCGCAGCTCGGTCAGCTGCTGCTCGTGGACGAAGAGGCCGAAGCGGTCGCGGATCCGCAGATGGGCCTCGCCGAGCGCATAGCCGCCCCAGCGTCCGCAGTGCAGGCGGAGCTCGCGCGTTGCCTCGCTCGTTCCCAGTCGCAGCGCGAAGGGATTGGCGCCGTCGACCGGCACGAGCGCGGGTGGAAGGCGAACGAAGACCTCCACGCGCTCCAGCGGCTCGGCGGCGCGGAGCGTCAGCGTGAGCACGACCTCGTCGTCCTCCAGCACCCGCTCGCGATCGAGCGTGACTTGCGCCCGCAGGTCCGGCTCGCGCGAGAAGGCGAGGCCGACGGCCAGGACGAGCGGGAACGGAGCAGTGACGGCCACGAGCTCCGGCCGGCGCAAGGCGATCGCCGCGATCAGGCCGAGCGCGGCCAGGCCGGCGTACGCGCCGAGCTTGGGCGAGACCGTCCGGGTCACGCGCTGGCGCGGACGACGTCCTCCGCGGGCGGCGTCGGCACGGTCGCCAGAGCCTCCCGGACGATCTGGTCGCCGCTGATCCGCTGCACCCAGAGCTCGGGACGCAGCGTCAGCCGGTGGGCCAGCGCGGGAACGGCGACCGCCTTCACGTCCTCCGGCGTGACGAAGTCGCGACCTTCGAGGACTGCCTTCCCGCGGGAGAGCTTCAGCAGCGCGAGCGTCCCCCGCGGGCTCGCGCCGACCTGCAGCCGCTGGCTCGCGCGCGTCGCCGCGACGATGTCCACCATGTAGAGCCCGATCGGCTCGGACACGTGCACCTGCTCGAGCGAGCGCTGCATCTCGACCACGGTCGGCCCGTCGACGACCGCGGCGAGCTCGATCTCGTCCTCCTGTCGCTCGAGGCGGCGCTCGAGCACCTGCCACTCGTCCTCACGGGACGGGTAGCCGACGCCGATGCGCGCCACGAAGCGGTCGAGCTGGGCCTCGGGCAGCGGGTAGGTGCCCTCGTACTCGATCGGGTTCTGGGTGGCCAGCACGATGAACGGGCGCTCGAGCGGGTTCGTGCGCCCCTCGATCGTCACCTGGCGCTCCTGCATGGCCTCCAGCAGCGCCGCCTGCGTCTTCGGCGGGGCGCGGTTGATCTCGTCGGCGAGGAGCAGGTTCGCGAAGATGGGCCCCGGCCGGAACTCGAAGTCGGACGTGCGCTGGTTGAAGATCGACGAGCCCGTGACGTCGCCGGGCATCAGGTCCGGCGTGAACTGGATCCGGGAGAACCGCATGCTCGCGACCTGCGCGAACGAGCGCGCGATCAGCGTCTTGGC
>JAWVDL010000149.1:0-6758 GCA_033857355.1 Gaiellaceae bacterium
GAGGGGCCCGTCAGCGGTGCAGCGCCTTTTCGAGTCGCTACTCCGCGGCCGCCTCGAAGGCTGGTCGGGGCGGTTGGCCTCCGCACGTCTCCGGGCGCACTATGGAGCGTCCGCCTCCCAGGTTCCACGGGATGTGGCGGCCGCCTTCGCCGCAGGGCGCGGGCTGAGATTCCACGCGGGCGACACGGTCGCCAATGCTCTCGCGCGGTACGAGAGGAGACGCACGCAGTTGGCAGCCGCCCTCGACGGCGTGGGCTCGGTCGGAAGGACCGGGTGAGGATCCCCGTCACCGGCGTGAGCGAGCTCGTGCTCGAGGTCGCGGATCTGGAGCTCGCGGAGCGCTTCTACGCGGGTGTGCTCGGCTTGCCCGTCGTGGAGCGCTGGCCTGACCGCGAAGCGATCTGGCTGCTCGCCGGCGACCGCACCCGAATCGGGCTCTGGCGCCCACAGGTCGGAACCGCGGGTGGGCGCGGCGGCGCGCACGTCCATTTCGCGCTGCACGTCCCCGAGCTCGCATTCGACGCTGCGGTCGAACGCTTGCGGGCCGAAGGGTGCGAGCCGAAGGTGACCGGACGAAGGTCGGATCGGTCGGTCTACGTCGACGACCCGGACGCGAACTGCGTCGAGCTCTGGACGAAGGATGTCTCCGAGCTCGCCGCAGATCTCGGCGACTCGGGCCGCGAGGCTTCGATTGTGCACTTCGACGCCACCGCAGTGCAGTACGACCGGTCCTATGACAAGCGCAACCTCAGGGCGCATCCCTTTCACGCGCGGCTCGAGGCCGCGCTCGGCCTTCTGGGGAAAGGGGGCGGGGAGCTCCTCGAGGTCGGCACCGGAACGGGCCGCCTCCTCGAAGCGTTGCACGGGCGTGGCTGGTCGGTTTCCGCGGTCGACGCCGCGCCACGGATGGTCGATCTCGCAAGAGCGCGCGTCCCGGATGCGGCCGACCGGATCGCCGTTGGGCGTGCCGAGGAGCTGCCGTTTCCTTCCGCGACCTTCGACGCGGTCGTTGCGATCGGTGTGCTCGAGTACAGCCGGATGGACCTAGCGTTGCGCGAGCTCGTTCGCGTCCTGCGCCCGGGTGGTCGCGCGGTGCTCGGGTTTCGGGCCGACACGCCGACGACGGTCTGGCAACGCTCGGTCATGCTGCCGGCCGCGCGCAGGCTGAAGGCGGCGATTCCCGTTGGGCGGCCGCTTCCGAAGCCGCGTCGGCCTCCACTCGCGCGCAGGGAGGTGAACGCGATCCTGGCCGCCTCGGGCCTGGTTGTGGAGCGCGTGGAGTCGGTCGGGGCGACGGTGGTGCCCGACCCGCTGGACCGGTTCATGCCCCGTCTCGCATACCGCGCTGCGCGAAGCGCCGAGCGCTCCTCGCGGCTGCGCGGGATCTTCGGAATGCAGCGCGTGATTCTCGCGACCAAGCCCTGATCCCGAGGTTAGACGGGTCTTGAATCCCGACGGGGAAGCGCATAGCGTCTGTGGTCTTGCGCCGCGTCGGGGTCATAGCGTCGGTCGTCCTGCTGGGGCTCGCAGCGGCCTCGACGACCGCGGCGCGCGAGCACACCGTCCGGCACCCCTCGTTCATCGGGCCGTTCACCGGCGTCGGAGTCGGCGGACAGCATCGTGTCGGCCACTCCGACAACAACTCGACGAATCCTGACAATCACGTCGTCAGCGACTCGGACGAGACGTATCAGGGTCAATTCAACTACTCGTTCCGTATCGAGAACGGCGTCATCGAGGGGACCGGGAACGGGGACTACAAGACAGCCACCTGGGACCTCTCGGGTGTGAACGGCAAGAACGGCTCCTTCTCGTGCAGCCCGCCCGTGCATACCCATCCCTTCTCCGTCAGGGTTTGGGGTTGGGCCACCGACGGCCATATGTACATCGGCTTCGACCTGCTGGACGCGAACGAGACGAACGACAACTACGACTGCGGCGCGGAGTTCACCGGCCGGGCCACGACCAGCCGCTTTCTGCCCGAGTCGCTGGAGGCGGTCCTGCTCGCCACTCCCGGCGGCCTCGCCTTGACGAGCGTGAAGAGTCCGTCGATCGGCCATCTGACCGCGCACGCCGAGGACAGCACGGACACGACCAGCCACACGGTCGACTCCGCCTGGGACATCACCATCTCCGGCCCGTCCGGAGGAACCGACAATCCCGGCGGGCCTGGGCCTTCGACTGGGAAGCGTAGGGGTCCGGGGACGAAGATCTGCACGATCACCGGGACTCCCGGCCGCGACGTCCTGCATGGCACTGCCGGGCACGACGTGATCTGCGGGCTCGGCGGCAACGACGTGCTGACCGGGCTCGGCGGCGACGACATCCTCTTCGGGGGGCCCGGGAACGATTCGCTCACCGGCGGCGCGGGCCGCGACCTGATCTTCGGCGACGCGGGCAAGGACACGATCTCCGCGAAGGACGGCGAGTCGGATCGCATCGACGGTGGGGCCGGCCGGGACTCCGCGAAGCGCGACGCGGGCAAGGACCGCGTCAGCGCGGTCGAGAAGGTCTCGGGCTAGAGCGCAAGCTTCCGCTCGACCCCGACGTCCGTCTGCAAAGCCTCGAGCCAGCCGCCCCGGAGCGGGACGAGGAGCTGCTGTCCGAGCTCGAACGCCTCGTCGAAACGGCTCATGATCTCGCGGCCCCGCTCGCGCGCCTCTGCGAGCACTGCGCGCTCGTCCACGGTCGCGACCTCTCCGCCGCGAACCTTCCAGTCGCCGCCGACGAGCACGGAGTCGACCGCGAGCGTCGTCGAGCCGAGCGCGAGCTGTCGCAGCGGATCGTTGAGGGGCGTGAACACCTGGCTGTCGAGGTCGAGCAGGACGAGATCCGCGCGTCGTCCCGGCTCGATCAGCCCGAGCCGCGCGGCGTCGCCGGCAGCCTGGGCGCCGCCGATCGTCGCGAGCTGCCACGCCTCGGCCGCTCCCGTCCATCGCTCGTAGTCGACGCCCCAGATCTTGTGCAGCAGCGCCGCCTGCTTCAGCGAGGCGAACATGTCGAGCCCGTCGTTGGACGACATGCCGTCCGTGCCGAGCGCAACGTTGACCCCTTCCGCGAGCAGGGTCGGGACGGCGGCGATCCCGCTCCCGAGCTTCAGGTTCGAGACCGGGTTGTGCGCGATCGTCACGCCGCGGTCGCGCACGATCCGGATGTCACCGGGCGTCAGCCAGATCCCGTGCGCGAAGCACACCCGCGGCGAAAGGAAGCCGACGGCCTCCATGTGCTCGACCAGCGTCTGCCCGTACATCTGCTGGCCGGACACCGCCTGCATGCGTGTCTCGAGCACGTGGATGTGCAACACCGTGTCGAGCTCCTCCGCGAGCGCCGCGCAACCCACGAGCATCTCGTCCGTGCAGCGCTGCGGCCCGCTCGGCGCCGGGCAGATCGAGATCCCCTCGTCGGGCCGGTGGAACTTCTCGACCGCGCCGCGGACGAAGCGCTCCCACTCATCCCAGGTCGGCGGCTTCTCGCGCTCGAGCCGGCCGATCAGGTCGCGCGAGACGAGGCCCTCGTCGAGGACGACCGTCTCGTGGTAGGCGCGATCGCCGATTCCGAGCGCGATCAGCGCGCGCAGGCCGACGTCGCGGTACGCGCGCACGACCGCGTCGAGCGAGTCGTCGGTGAAGCCGTCGAGCTCGTAGAGGAAGTCGACGACGCACGTCGCCCCCGACTTGAGCTGCTCCATCGCGCCGACGACCGTGCGCAGGTAGATCTCGTCCGGAGTCTGCGAGGGAGCGGCGAGCGCCGGATACGAGAAGAGCATCCACGGCTCCAGCGGCAGGTTGTCCCACATCCCGCGCATCCAGTTCTCGTTCGAGTGGTTGTGCGCGTTGATCATCCCCGGGACCACGAGGAACCGCGAGCAGTCGACTCGCTCTGCACCCTCGGGCGCCGCGGCCTCGCGACCGACCGACTTGATCAGCCCGGCCTCGACGACGACGTCGGCGCGGTGGAACTCACCCGCGCCGACGTCGACGAGACCGTTCTCGAGAAGGACGCTCAGATTCCGGCCGCCGGCGCGGGCGTGACGGGCATCCCACCGGCCTCGGCCTCGCTCGCGATATCGACGATTGCGCCTGCTGGGACGTTGGTCTCCAGCGCGGGCTTGCTGAACGCGAGGGCGCGCTTGTCGCGGAACACGGCGACCAGCGCAACATAGAGCACACCAGCGATGAGCCAGCACTCGAGCGGGATCGGCCCCCAGTTGCGAGGCGTGTTGTACCCGAGGTTCCCCGGCAGGATCGCGCTGGAGATCGAGCCGTAGATCACTGCCACGAGCAGCGAGACGACGGCGGGGATGTTGAAGACGCCGGCCTCCTGCCACGAGGGCACCCGCAGCAAGGGACGCGAGATGCCATAGATCCGCGGCAGCAGGAAATGGTCGACGACCATGATGACCGTCGCGCAGGGCACGGTGATCGCCAGGAACGTCGCGACGTCGAACCAGCCGTTGATGAACTTGTAGTTGACGAGGTAGCCCGCGAGCGCGCCACCGGCGGCGACGAGCAGGCAGGTGAACGGGCGCCGCCAGCCGCGGACGCCGCCGAGGAGGTTCTGACCAGCGTTGACCGACTCGTAGTAGTTGCCGTCGTTGATCGCGAACTGGCTGATCGTCGCGATGATGAACGCGATCCAGAATGCGCCGAACAGCGAGTAATGGACGCTGAAGTTGTACGGATCGCCCTTGCCCGCGAGCTGCGCCATCATCCAGCCCCCCATCGTGAAGAGCACGAACCAGAGCGCGGCGAAGAGGTAGGTCGGGATCGACCACGTGAAGCTCGGTTTCCCGTACCGCCAGAAATCGGGCTCGTTCCCCCACATCGAGAACCCGATTGCGGCGGTGACGGCGATCCAGAAGGGCATCGAGCCCGACGGCGATCCGTGCAGATTGCCGCTGTCGGAGATGAAGCCCTTCGCAACGAGGTACAGGACCCAGAGGATCAGAATCGGGGTGACGAGGTAGCGCGCGAACACGCTTATCCCCGTAAAGCCGAAGAGGTTGTTGAAGATCATCACCGCGGCGATCACGACGGTTATCAGCTCGACGTGGCCCCAGCCGTAGAACCCGTGCCAGAGCTGGGCGAGGAGGCCCGCCTGGAAGCCGACCCAGCCGAGTGGGGCGATCAGGATGAACAGCGAGACGATGATCGAGCCGCCCGAGCCGAAGACCGAGCGGGTGAGGAGGGCGTGGGTCTGGCCGGTCCGCGAGCCGAGATACGAGCCGAAGACCGCGTAGGCCGCGTAGAGCAGATAGCCGAGCAGCGCGATCCCGGCGGTAGCCCAGAGGCCGAACCCGCCGGCGTAGATCTCGATCCCGAGCGCCATGTAGGAGAACCCGGCCACGAACGTCGTCCAGAGGCCCAGGAAGTGCCACATCGGGCGGCGCCGGTTGAGCGGGACGATTCCGGTGTCGCTCGTCGAATAGTCGTGCCGGATCGACTCGTCGAGCACCTCGCGCTCGTATGCCAGGTCCTCTCCGGGGGCGGTGTCCGGGTGGTGGCGGGGTTCGACGGTTGCGCTCATGAACTCCTCCTCTAGTCGGTCGCGGCGCGAGTCTACGACGATCGCCAGGGCGGGGTGCGAGAAGGTTTCGATTCGACGCGCGGGGTACGGTCAGGAGCGGTAGTGCCCGGACCTAGACGCCCCGTCCGCGTTCTCATCGCCGAGGACCAGTCGATCTTCGTCGACGCCTTGCTGCTCCTGCTCGAGACGGACGACCGTGTCGAGGTCGTCGGCACGGCGACGAACGGCGCGGAGGCGGTCGACCGGGCCCTGAGTGCCCGCGCCGACGTGGTCGTGATGGACATGGACATGCCCGTCGTCGACGGGCTCGAGGCGACGAGGCGGCTCCGGAAGCAGCTCCCCGAGGCGCGGGTGATCGTCGTCAGCGGCCTCGACCCGGCGGTGTACGAGCAGCGGGCGCTCGACGCGGGCGCGACGAGCTACATGGTCAAGGGCCGAATCGGCGTCGAGATGGTCGAGGAGATCCTGGCGGCCAGCGAACGTGCTAGGCCGGCGCCCCGGCCCGGGCCGGCTTGAGCTCCTCGCCGAACTTGGCGCGCTTCACGAACTGACCGATCCCGGGCTCCGCGACGAGCTCGCCGTTCTCGACAAGGACGTTGCCGCGCAGGAGGACGAGCTCGGGCGTCCCGGTCACCTCGGTGCCCTCGTACAGGTTGTAGTCCGACTTGGAGTGGTGCGTCGCGGCCGAGATCGTGTGCTTGCGCTCGGGATCGAAGACCACGATGTCCGCGTCCGAGCCGACCGCGACGGTTCCCTTGCGGGGATAGAGCCCGAACAGCTTCGCCGGGTTCGTCGCGAGCAGCTCCACCATCCGATTGAGCGTAATCCGGCCGGCTCGCACACCGAACTCGTGGATCATGTGCAGCCGGTTCTCGAGCCCTGGGCCGCCGTTCGGGATCTTCGAGAAGTCGTCGGCGCCCATCGTCTTCTGCCCGTCCCAGAGGAACGCGCAGTGGTCGGTCGAGATGACCGAGAGCGCGTCGGTGCGGACGGCGTTCCAGAGCACGTCCCAGTTGGACTTGTCGCGCACAGGCGGTGAGTACACGTACTTCGCGCCTTCGAAGTTCGGCTTCGCGATGTCGTCGAGGCTGTTGAAGAAGTACTTGGTGCAGGTCTCGCCCCAGACGTTCCAACCGCTCTCCCGGGCCAGCGCGATCGGGTCGACGGCCTGCTTGCACGTGACGTGGACGACGTAGAGCGGTGCCTTTGCGACATGGGCGAGCTGGATGGCG
>JAWVDL010000150.1:0-6345 GCA_033857355.1 Gaiellaceae bacterium
CATGGAGCGGCCGCCCGAGCCGACGAGCGAGTAGCCGACGAGCGCCGCGACGACGTTGACCACGAGCACGCCGGCGATCATGGGATCCGCACGAGGTAGCGGCGGCCGCCGAGGTCGTACGTCCGTCGCCCGACGACGCCGGGCGGCAGCCGGGTCGGCGCGTCCCAGCTCAACACCCACCGCGCCTCCGAGGGCTTCGGGACGGGACGTGCCGGCAAGAGCCAGAGCAGGCTCGCGCCGATCAGGTCGTGGCCGAGCTGCGGATCCGGCCGCGTCCAGATGTAGTACGTCTCGTCTCGCGAGTCGGGGACGATCGCGCCGGCGCGCTGCAGCGGAGGCGCCGAGACGTCGGGCGAGTTGAAGATCGGGTACCGACTGTCGGCGCGGTAGTTCGCCAGCTTGCGGATCGGCGAGCCGAGCGGGGCCGGCGCAACCGCGAGCCCGAGCGTCGCCGCGGCGAGCACGCCGAGCAGGGCCGCCCGCTCGCCTGGGCGAAGCCGACGCCGCGGATTCACGCTCCCCGCAGCCTCCGGACCCGCGTTCCGATCCGGGCGCCGTACCTCGCCTTCATCCACCCGAGCCTCAGGGGGTTGTGCACCGGCCGGGCGAGGACCGTGACCGCGTCCACGAAGATCGGCTCGGAGCCGAGGTACGCGGACGTGAACGAGATGAAGCGAAAGTCGCCGTGGCGGCGGCCGACGTGCTTCCACTCCGCGAGCTTGCCCGGCAGGTTCGGAACGCAGAAGAGCTGCGTGCTGACGTTCGCGTGCCGCAGCTCGGGATCGCGCCAGTGCATCGGCCCGGTCGGATGCTTCATGCGGAAGATCCCGATCCGGCCCGGATTCTCGTCGGCGAAGCGCCGGATCGTCGCGAGGGCGTCCTTCGTGTACTCGTCGTCGTCGTCCATGAACAGCAGGTGCGTGCCCGCGGCTCGGTGCATCGTCTGGTTGCGCGGCGTGTCGCCCGCGTCGCCGGAATCGTCGCGGAGGACGAAGAGCTCGTCGCCCGGCTCGAGCTGCGCCGCGATGCTCGCAAGGGTCCGATTGACGGTCTTGCGCCCGGTTGTGCCCAGGATGATCGTGAAGGTCGCCACGGCCGCACGATACGCCGCGCCACTAGATTTGCGGGCGTGGAGCGGCTTACCGACTGGGATGCGCAGTGGCGCGTCGAGCCATTGGACCCGGCCGCTCCCGATGCGGAGGAGCGGACGCCGCGGTGGCGCGCGCAGGAGCGGCTCGTCCTCGAGCGCTTCGGATCGTTCGCGGATCTCCAGGTCGTCGAGCTCGGCGCCGGCCGGGGCCTGAACGCACTCCTGTACGCGCGGCGCGGCGCTCGCGTCACCTTGCTCGACGTCTCGACGTTCGTGCTCTCGCAGGCGGAGGAGCTCTTTCGCGCGCACGATCTAACCGCCGAGCTCGTCGAAGGCGACGTGTTCGACCTGCCCAAGGAGGTGCGCGACCGCTTCGACGTGTCGATGTCGTTCGGCCTCTGCGAGCACTTTCTCGCCGAGCGAAGGCGCCGGGTCGTCGGCTCGCATCTCGAGGTTCTGCGGCCGGGTGGGATCGCAATGATCGGGGTGCCGAACCGCTTCGCTCCGGCTTACCGGCTCTGGATGGGAGTGCTGAAGGCTCGCGGGAGCTGGCCGCTCGGGACGGAGGTTCCCTTCTCGGCGCGTGAGCTCGCGACGCTCGCGCGCGCAGCCGGCGGGAAGCCGCTGGAGCCGGTCTACGGCAGCTTCGCGGCTTCGCTCGTGAACCACGGCGTGAACCAGGCCCTGTTCAAGCTCGGGCGGAAGGGATTGCGCGTTCCGCAGCCGGCCGTGCCGGCGCTCGACCGGCTCGGCTACGAGCTGCTGCTGCCGGTCGTCCGCCCGGGATGAGGATCGTCGTGCTCACGACGTCCTATCCACGGGACGAGGGTGACGCGGCAGGACGGTTCGTCGCCGACGCTGTCGAGCAGCTCCGCCGGCGCCACGTCGACGTCGAGGTCGTGTCGCCGAGCGAGTTCCGCCACTACGGAATCGCATACGGCTCGGGGATTCTCGGCAACTTGCGCCGCGAGCCGTGGCGGGCCTTCCTCTCGCCGCTGATGCTCGCGAGCTTCCGTCGCGCCGCCCGAAGAGCTGCCGCCGACGCCGATCTCATTCACGCCCACTGGCTGCCGGTCGGCGGCGTCGCGATGGGGCTCCGCAAGCCGTATGTCCTGCAGGTCTGGGGAACCGACGTGGAGCTGGGGCGCCGGCTGCCCGCGCTGGCGCGGCCGATCCTCCGCCGAGCGCGGCTCGTGATCGCGGCGTCGACGGCTCTAGCCGAGCAGGCCGCCGAGCTCGGTGCGCGTGAGGTGCGCGTGATCCCGAGCGGTGTCGACGTCCCGCGTGACGTCGCCGAGCCCGCCGACCCGCCCGAGGTTCTCTACGCCGGCCGGCTGTCGGCGGAGAAGGGGATCCGCGAGCTCGTCGAGGCGACGGCCGGGATGAAGCTCGTGGTTGCGGGAGACGGGCCGCTGCGCGACGAGGTGCCGGGCGCGCTCGGATTCGTGCCCCACGACGAGCTGCTCGACCTCTACGCCCGCGCGTCCGTGGTGGCCTGCCCTTCGCATCGGGAAGGGTTCGGCGTCGTCTGCGCCGAGGCGATGGCGCACGGCCGGCCCGTCGTGGCGGGCGCCGTCGGGGGCTTGCTGGATCTCGTCGTGGACGGCCAGACCGGACTGCTCGTCCCGCCGCGCGACTCCGCCGCCCTGCGCGCCGCGCTCGAGCGGCTGCTCGCGGACGGCGCGCTGCGCCGGCGCCTGGGCGTTGCGGGCCGCGATCGCGCCCGGCGGCTCCTCTCCTGGAAGACCGTCACCGACGCGACCATCGCCGCCTACCGCGAGGCCCTCGCATGACGGTGACGTACTTCCCGCCCGCGGGCGTCGATCGCACCGTCGCGTACCAGAAGTACTACTTGCTCGGCTTCGAGGAGGCCGGCGGGGTGCGGATCGAAGGCTTGCCGTTTCCCGCGCGGCTCGCGAGGAACGCGACGAACGCGGTCCGGCTCGCCTACCGACTCAACCGCGGCTCTGTCCCCGGCCACGTCGGCCGTTACGAGGCGGACAACGTCCGGTTCGCGATCGACGCCCACGACGGGCGCGAGATCCGCGACCCGGAAACGCTCGACTGGAGCGACGTCTACTTCAAGGCGAATCTCTGGCCCGGCGACGACCACGGTCCGAAGGTCAGGCCGATCGTGAACGGCAACGGACTCCTCGACCGTCGCAAGATCGCGCACCTCCGCAGCCTGAGGGACGCGCCGAAGGAAGTCGACGTCGCGTACGTCTCCAACGTGTGGGGCGGGCGCGAGCACTCGCTGCGCGTGTTCGAGCGCCTCGCCTCTCTCGACTGCACGAAGGATCTGCTCGCGGTCTTTCCCGACGGCTTTCCCGAGAGCGAGACTCTCGAGAACATGGAGCGGATGCGCTCGCAGGGGATTGCCGTGACCCGCGAGCCGGTGCGTCCCCGCGAGCTCTGGCGCCGCCTGGCCCGCGCCCGGCTCGTCCCCATGCGCGCGGGGAAGCACCTCTGCTGGTCGTGGCGCACGACCGATCTGCTTGCCCTCGGCGCGTGCATCGTCTTCGACGCCCTGCCGCCGCCGCGCTGGCCTGTCCCCATCGAGCCCGGGGTGCAGGTCGCGGACTGCGGGATCGCCCGGCCCGACGACACCGAGCCTGCGCCTGAAGAGGAGTACGAAAAGGTGCCGGCCACGATCGAGCTGCTGCTCGGAGCGCCCCGGGAGCAACAGGAGCTACGGCGAGCCGCGGGCGCGTATTTCGACGAGCACGCAGCGCCCGGGCCGGTCGCGAGCTATGCGCTGCGCGCCGTTCGCACAGGCAGTGGAAGGGCGACTTAGGCTGGTTATTCTCGGCTCGTGACCGGCGGTCTTGTGAGCATCGTGACGCCGTGTTTCAACGATTCCGCGTTCCTGGAAAGCAACTTCGCATCGGTGCGGGCGCAGGACTACGAGCCGATCGAGCAGATCGTCGTGGACGACGGGTCCACCGACGCGAGCGTCGAGGTGATCCGGCGTCACGAGGCCGAGCTTGCATGGTGGACCAGGCAGGAAAATCATGGCTCCTCCGCCGCGATCAACGCCGGCATGGCGCATGCCTCAGGCGAGTTTCTCGGTGTCCTCAACTCGGACGACGTCTTGCTGCCCGGCGCCGTGGGTCGAATGGTTGCCGAGCTCGACCGCGACCCGGAGCTGCTGCTCGTCTACGGAGACGCGGCGTGGATCGACGCGGAGGGCCGCCAGACCGGCATCCGTCCAGCCGCCGACTGGGACCTGCCGGCAATGGCGCCGGAAGGCAGGAATCCGTTCGCCGCTCCGAGTGCGCTCTGGCGCCGTCGAGCGTGGGAGCTCGCGGGTGGTTGGAACGAGGACGCCTATTACTGGAACGACCTCGAGTTCTTCCTCCGAATCCTCGTCGCCGGGCCGTCGAAGCGGATTCCCGTGACGCTCTCGGGGATGCGTGGGGCGGGTCGTGGCAAGTCGTTCGGAGCGCCCCTCCGCAGGGCCGCGGACTGCGTGCGATTTGCAGACACGTTCTACGGCGATCCGGCTCGACTGCCGCAGCCGCTGCAACCGTATGCCCGCGCCGCCCGTGCCGCGTTCTACCGGCGCGCCGCGTACGACGCGGGAGCGGGCGGGCGGCGGTGGTGGGCGCGCCGGCTTTTCGCGCGGTCGCTGTTGATGGCGCCGAGGATGTCGCGTCGAACCGCCCACCGCATGGCGCGCCTCTTCGTTCCGAGCTGGATGGCGCGCGCCACCGCTGATTAGCCCGGGAAGAACCCCTCGGCGTCCACCGTGACGTGCGGCCCTTGCCGGTACCTGTCGAGCTTCCACGCCGACTGCGGCGGCCGTCCGGTCAGCGCTCGGAGGCGCGCGGCGGCCCGTTGCCGCCGCGACGCCGAGTTTCGGTCGGAGATGCTCGGCCGCGCGACGAGCGCTTCGGGCTGGCGGCTGCTTCGCGGCAGAAAGCATGTGTGGAGGCAACGGAAGGGCGACTCCTCCCACCCGTAGTCGTCGCGGAGGAAGCGAACCGTCTCCCAGGTGTGAGAGCCCTTGAAGATCGGATTCCCTCCGTGAAGCCGTTCCGGGACCGAGCCTTCCCACGACTCGAGCGCCGCGAAGTTGAAGAGCTTCGTGATGCTTCGCGCCGGTGGTGCGAGCCAGCCCGACGCGCGCCGGCGGCCTAGCTCAACGGCATCGCAGTGCAGCACGTTTCCCTTGATCGACCACCACTCGTCGAACTCGCCGGCCAGCAAGCGCGCGCGCATCTGGGGCAGTCCCCGGGGGTCGTAGAGCTCGTCCCCGTCGACCCCGAACACCCACACCGGCTCGCCGGCGCGATTCTTGATCAGCGCATGGGAGTCGGCCGGGTGCCGAACGGAGTGTGCGGTCGCATGCGGGAGGTCGTGGGCGAGCCGGGCCAGGATCGACGGCGTCTCGTCTCGCGACTGGTGGTCGACGAGGATCAACTCGTCGCAGAAGCTGCTGACGTTGCGGACCGCCTGCTCGACGAAGACGTCATCGTCGCGGACGAGGACGATCCCGACGATCCGCGTCATGGTCTGAGTCTAGGCATCGTTCTCGCCTACCCTTGTCGTACCCTGTGTGAGTTGGACGGTCCCTTGGTCACGATCGTGCTTCCCTCGTTCAACCAAGGCGAGTTCCTCGACGCGGCCATCCGGTCGGTTCTCACACAGGACTACTCGCCGATCGAGTGCTTCGTGGTCGACGGAGGCTCGACGGACGGGAGCGTCGAGATCATCGAGACCCATGCGGACCGGCTCGGCTGGTGGGTCAGCGAACCCGATCGCGGCCAGGCGGCAGCGCTGAACCGGGGCTTCGCGCACGGCGCGGGACGTTACTTCGGCTGGCTCGGGTCGGATGACACGCTGCTGCCCGGGGCGGTCGGTCGCATGGTCGGCTTTCTCGACGCGCGGCCGGACGTCGGCCTGGTGTACGGCGATGTCCAGTGGACGGATCGCGATTCGCAGGTCACCGGCATCGGACGCTCCCGCGACTGGGACCCCGCCGACCTGTCTCGCGGCGGATCGCTCCCGCTGTTCCAACCCGGCTCGCTCTGGAGGCAGACGCTGTGGCCCGCGGTCGGTCCTTTCGACGAGGACCTGGACTATCTCTTCGACACGGCGTTCTTCCTCCGTCTCGCCTGCACGGGAAAGGCGACTCGGATCCCAGGGGATCCGCTCGCGACGTACAGGGTCCACGCGGCTTCGAAATCCGGGGCCTCGACGCCGGCGAAGATCGCCGAGTACGAGCGTTTCGGGGCCTATCCTTTCGAAGGCGA